>CAJPFL010000053.1 GCA_905339315.1 Rhodocyclaceae bacterium | reverse complement strand
GCGACTTCCATCAGCCGGGATTTCTGGTGCAGCTTGATCTCGGTCGGGGTGGGGGTGTCTTTGTCGAGGCCGCCCATGTCAGTCTCCAGGCGTGAATTGAGTCGGCAATGATACCGCAGATGCGGCAGGCAATAACCGCGTTGCCGCCGCGGCTACAGGCGGGTATAGGTGGCGCGGTCGAAGTCGGGCCCCTGGCCCAGCAGTTCGCCCAGGCGCAGCCGTGCCTGCCGGTCGGTGAAGGCCTCGACGATGCGCTCCGGCTGGAACCAGCCGCGCGGCAGCACCAGGGAGGCGGCCTCCTTCAGCGCCGGCACGGCCGGCAGCAGGAAGGCGCGCACGTAGCGCTCCGAGTGGGAAACGTTGGCGCCGGTCGGCCGCACGGCGATGCCCTGCGGCACGCCCGGCAGGACATGGATGCCGATGAACAGGTCGTCCTTCAGCATCATCAGCCAGCTCACCTGCGCCAGCAGGAACTGCTCGCCGTCGGGCGGCCTCAGGCAGAACAGCTGGCCGTGGGCGATGCGGGCGCCGGCCTCGCCGCGCTGCAGGCGGAAGCCGGAGACGGACTGGTCCGCGACCGACCAGTGCTCCAGCGGGTAGCCGAGCTGGATTTGCGTTGCGCGCACGCTCAGCTGGGTCGGGTCGACCTGGTCGCGGAAGGTCCAGATGCGCTCCATGTCGCCGCGCGAATACATGCGCACGTGCTCGGGCTGGTTGAATTCGCGGCCCTCGACGTGGAAGTGGATCGCCTCGAACCCCAGGCAGACCTGGGCGAGGCCGCTGGCACCGCGGCGCTGGAAACGGCGCGGCGTGGCGTTCAGGCACCAGGGCTTGTAGAGCTGCAGGAGCAGGCGGTTGGCAATGGAGGCGGGACAGTCGTTGCCCAGCCCGAGCGCGGCGGGGCTCTCGTGCGCCTTGAGCCGGGCCAGCAGTTCCTGGAGGGCGGTGGAGAGCTTGCGCGTATCGAACCAGCGCACCGACTCCTTGCGCGGCAGCATTTGCAGCGGGCGCGTGCTGGTGTCGTGCATGAGGTCGATGCCGAAGGCGCGCGCCTCGACCGGTTCGCCGAGGGGCATGACGGCAGTCAGCGGCGCGAAGCGCTGCGCCCAGCGGCATATCCAGGCGAATTCATGGGCGCTGCGGCTGTAGGGGCTGGCCAGGTCGACGAGCAGGACGGCGGCGTAGGCATCGGCGGCGCATTGCGTCTTGCTGCCCTCGTTGAGGGGCTCCGCCACGGAGATCTTGTCGATGTCCCATTCCTCCGCCGTGGCGTAATAGCCGTGCAGGTCGATCCAGGCGCCCGGCGAGGGCTCGCGGCGGGCGCGGTAGAACTCGAGGATGACCTTGCCGGCGTAATGCACGCAGCGCTGGCAGATGAGGGCCAGCCGGTCCTGCACCAGCGGATCGTTCGAGCCCATTTGCGCCACCTGGGCATAGGCGCGCGCCATGGCCTGCCAGAGCGACAGCACCTGGCGGAAGGCTTCCCCCTCCGCCGGGGCCGGCGGCAGCGGCTTGGCGGCATAGCGCTGGGCGATTTCGTCCTGCAGGAAGGTCAGCGATGCGCGCGCCGTTTCCAGGACGTCGAGGTAGGCGGCGGCAGCGGGCGGGCGGTGGCTCAGGCCGGTGAGCAGGGTGGTCAGCAGCCGGTGCGCTTCGTGTGCGTTCGTCAGCGGCAGGCCGGCGATCAGCGCCGTGCACGCGCGTGCGTCGGCAGTGTCGATCGGCAGCGACGGGCGGACGGCACTGTTCATAGGTTGTCGTAGGTGCAGCGTTCGAAATCGCTGCCGCGATCGAGCTGATGCGTGAGCCGGATCTGCCGCGAGGTCTGCTCGTAGAGGTCGATGACGCGGCCGGGGCGGAACCAGCCGGCCGGCACGATGACCGACTCGGGGTACTTCAGGGACGGCACGGCCGGCAGCTTGAAGCCCGGACGGTATTTTTCGTTGATGGCAGCCAGGCCGGTGCCGCGCAGGGCGATCGTCAGCGGATTGCCCGGCATGATCTGGATGCCGGCCTGCAGTCCGGCGCCGCCGGCCAGCCGCGACCAGCGCGCCACGGCGAGCAGGAAGCTGCGGCTGCCCTCCGGCATGACGGCCACCATCTGGCCGCTGCCGATGCGCCCGCCGTTCTGGGCGAGCGGCCGCATCAGGCGAAAGCCGGTGGCGGACTCGTCCAGCACCTGCCATTCCTCGATCAGGAAGCCCTGCATCTGGCTGTAGTCCTCCTCATGCCGGGTGGCGACGCGGCCAAAGGTGGCGATTTCGTCGGCTTGCGTCTTGGACATGGCGCCGTCCTGGCCGGGCTGGCGGAAGATTTTTCCCGACAGGTAGTAGTGGATCGCCTCCAGCCCCGTCACCAGCCGGCAGATGCCGCTGCCGCTGTGGCGCGGATGCAGCCGCGCCGCACCGCCCTTGAACCATTGCTGGTAGAGATGCCTGAGCAGGTTCTCGCAGCCGGGCTGCACGCAATCCTCGCCGAGCCCGAGCGAGGCCGGCGACTCGCCGCGCTGCAGATGGGTGATGCGCCGCTTGACGCTGCGCGACAGGTCGGACAGATCGAGCCAGCGCAGCTCGCCGCCTGACTCCTCGGAAGGCGCCTCGGGCGCCGCCGCCGACAGGTCGACGAGCAGCGGCGGCACGCGCGGCTCGGCCGGGGGCGCCTTCAGCACCGCCACCTTGCCGCCCCAGCGATGCAGCCAGCGCTCGACCTGCAGGAGCTGGCGCCCGGACAGCTCGTAGGGGCTGGCGCGGTGCAGCAGCAGCGTCTGCGCATAAGCGGCGGCGACGCTCGAGGCGGGATGCGTGGTTTGCAGGGAATCGTTCACCGGCTGGGCCAGCGCGCCGAGCTGCTCGGCTGCCGAGAACACGCGGTGCAGCACCTGCCACAGCTGGGACGGCGGATCGGTGGCTGCGCGGTAGATGTCGAGCAGCTCGGCGCGCAGGGCGCTCAGGGCGCGCTGTGCGATCAGCGGGGCATGCGGCCGCAGCTCGGCGCTGCCTTCCAGGCAGGCCTGCAGGCAATGCAGGTAGCCGGTCTGAAGCGCCTGCCAGAGCGTGCGGTTGGCGTCCATGCCGGCCTGTTCGGCCGGCGCCAGCGGCAGCGGCCGGCCGGCGAACTTGCGTGCCGATTCCGTCTGGGCGAAGGCGATCGGGTCGCGCAGCAGCTCGAGCAGCTTCAGGCGCTCGCCCGGCGCAATGCCGTAGCGGTTGAGCAGGTTGATCTGGCGCAGCATCAGGGCCTGCGCATGGCCGGGATTGGCCAGCGGCTGCACTGCCAGCCAGTCATGGCAGCCGCGCGCACTGACAAAGGCCGGGGGCTGGCCGGTGCCCAAGGACGGCAGGTCGAACGTGATGGTGCTCATTTTCCTCCTTGTTCCTCGGCCAGCGAGCGCAGGAAGGCGGCATGCAGGACGGCGCCCTCGACGGCCGGGCGCGGCCCCGCTTCCCTGACGTCCGCGCCCCAGATCGGATTGGGGAAATGGCGGTCGTCGCGCCAGCGCGGAATGACGTGCCAATGCAGGTGCGGCACGACGTTGCCGAGGCTGGCGAGATTGACCTTGTGCGGACGGGCGGCGGCGCGCAGCGCCGATTCGGCGGCGAACACCACGGACATCAGGTGGCGGCGCTCGGCGGCATCCAGGTCGGTCATTTCGGCCACGTGGCGCTTCCAGACGACCCGGCAGAAGCCGGGGTAGTCGGCGTCCGCAACGAGCACCAGGCGGCAGCGCTCGTCCTGCCAGAGCGTTTCCCCGCCCGCTTCACGGCACAGCTGGCATGCGTCATCGGCTGGCATGGCCGGCATCCCTTTCATGCGAAAAGAATAGCTGAATTCTACTCCGCCCCCGGAGGCCGCGTCGTGCGGGAGCGGCATTTCCGCAACCGGGTTGGGGCGACGGCGCAAGAATGCATCATCGTGCCCGGCTTGTCAGCCCCGTTGCGCCAGCGCCAGGCGGATGCCGAGGCCGATGAACAGCACGCCGGTGGCGCGGTCGAGCCAGCGGCCGACGGCCGGCCGGCCGCGCAGCCAGCCGCCGACCGTGCCGGCGTACCAGCCGAGCACGCCGAAGATCAGCACCGTCTGCAGGGCAAAGAGGGTGCCGAGCAGCGCCGTCTGCGCGGCGGCCGCGCCGCGCGCGGGATCGACGAACTGCGGCAGAAAGGCGAGGAAGAACAGTGCCACCTTCGGATTGATGGCATTGGCGACGAAGCCGCGCATGACGTAGGGACGCATCGCCTCCTGCGGCGGCGTGCCTTCGGCCTCGGCGGTGAATTTTGCGCCGGGGCTTTTCAGCGCCTGCACGCCCAGCCAGACGAGATAGGCGGCGCCGGCGAACTTCAGCGCGGCGAAGGCGGTGTCCGAGGCGGCGATGAGGGCGGTGACGCCGAGTGTGGCCCAGATGGTGTGGGTGAAGCAGCCGAGCGCGCAGCCGAGGCCGAAGCCGATGCCGGCGCGGCGGCCGCGCGACAGGCCGAGGCTCAGGACCGAAAGGTTGTCGGGGCCGGGGGCGAACGTGATCAGCGCGGCCGCGAGCAGGAAGCCGGCGA
>CAJPFL010000052.1 GCA_905339315.1 Rhodocyclaceae bacterium | reverse complement strand
GCGCGCGAATTGTTCCCGCTGGTGGACAAGGCCAACGACCAGCCGACCGCCGACCTGCTCACCCAGCGCCTCGAGGTGCATGAAAAGACCGCCTGGATGCTCAGGAGCCTTCTGGAGGATTGACGAGTGCCGCAGGCTCATGGCGCGGCGGTCTTTCGGCGCAGGCTAACGTGAGCGCAGCGAACGTTAAGCCGCGCAGCGGCGGCCGCAGCCAAAAAACGGCCTGGATGCTCAGGAGCCTTCTGGAGGAATAAACGTCTTCCGCCCGGCGCACGCCGGGCGGTCCTTTTTCCGGCAACCCCGACCCGCCGGAACTCGCAGGGGCGGTGCGAATCTCACCGTCTTTTGCCTCTTCGGTAACAATCATGTCCCTGATGCGTTCCCGGCTATTCGCCCTTGCCGCTGCACTTTTCGCCGGGGCTGCCCACGCCCAGTCCTGTCCCGAGCCGGCAGTCTGGACCCTGCCCGGCGGCGAGCGGCCGCGCGTCGCCGCGGCGACGGCCCTGCTCGACGACATGGCGCAGCGCGACGTGGTGCTGCTCGGCGAGACACACGACGAGATGGACCACCACCGCTGGCAGCTGCAGACGCTGGCCGCGCTGCACGCGCGGCGGCCGGACATGGTGATCGGCTTCGAGATGTTCCCGCGCCGCGTGCAGCCGGTGCTCGACCGCTGGGTGGCGGGCGAGCTGACGGTGGCCGAGTTCCTCGACCAGGCGGAATGGGAGCGCAACTGGAACATGCCGGCCGAGCTCTACCTGCCGCTGTTCCAGTTCGCGCGCATCAACCGCATCCCGATGCTGGCGCTGAACATCGAGCGCAAGCTCAGCCGGGCGATCAGCGAGAAGGGCTGGGACGCGGTGGCGGAAGCCGAGCGGGAAGGCGTCGGCCGCCCGGCGGCGCCGGTCGAGGCCTACCGCGAGCAGCTGTTCGCCGTCTTCAGGGAACACCCCACCCTGCGTGGCAAGGGCGACAAGCCGAAGCAGAACAGCAGTGCCTTCCGCTTCTTCGTCGAGTCGCAGACGGTCTGGGACCGCGCCATGGCCGAGGCGCTGGCGCGCCGCGCGCTCGCCGGCAGGCCGCTGGTGGCGGGCGTCATGGGCAGCGGCCACCTCCGCTTCGGCCACGGCGTGCCGCACCAGTTGCGCGACCTGGGCATCAGGAACATCGGCATCCTGCTGCCGCTCTCGCCCGGCGGCGATTGCAGGGAGATCCGCGCCGGCCTCGCCGATGCGGTATTCATGCTGCCGGCGCAGGCGCAGGCCAGGCCCGAGCCGCCGCGCCTCGGCGTGCAGCTGGAGGCGCACGAGGGCGGCGTGCGCATCGTCGCCGTCACGGCCGGCAGCCTCGCCGAGAAGAGCGGGCTGAAGGGCGGCGACCGCATCGTCGAGATGGCCGGCCGGCCGGTGCAGACGACGCTGGCCGCGATCAGCCTGGTGCGCCTGCAGCCGGCCGGCACCTGGCTGCCGCTGCGGGTCAGACGCGGCGCCGAGATGCTCGACCTGGTGGTGAAGTTTCCGCCGGCGAAGCCATGAACGGAAGCTGCCTTCGCCGCCTCCTGGCTGCAGTGCTGCTCCTCGCCCAGGCGCCGCTGCTGGCCGCCTCGCCGCCGCTGGAGCTGCATGTCGAACTGGACCCGGCCACGCGGCGCTTCAGGGCACAGGCCCATGTCTCTGCCGCTGTGCGCGACTTCCGCTTCGAACTGCATGAATCCCTGCAGGTGACGGCGGCTTCGGCCGGCGGCAAGCGCCTGCCCGCCGAACGCCTCGATGCCGGCGGCCCGATCCGCGCCTGGCGCGTGGCCCTGCCTGCCGGGGCGGAGCGGCTCACCCTGGAATACGGCGGCACGCTGCCGGCGCTCGACCGCCGGCTCGACCACCGCGGCGTGCTGCGCGGACTGACTTTGATGGCCTCGCCCGAGGGCAGCTTCCTGCCTGCGGGCGGCGCCTGGTATCCGCAGCCGGCGCCGCTGTTCACTTACACCGTGAGCCTGTCGCTGCCCGGCGACCAGCGCGCGCTGGTGGCGGGCCGACTGGAATCCGAGGAGGTGCCGGCCGACGCCGCCGGCCGCTACCGCGCGCGCTTCGAGATGGCGCAGCCCGCCGACGGCATCGACCTGATGGCCGGGCCGTACCGCGTGCGCGAGAAGAGCGTGCCGCGCGCCGGGGGCGGGCCGCTGCGGCTGCGGACGTACTTCTTCCCCGAGCTCGACGCCCTGCCCGGGCTGGCCGAGGCTTACCTCGACGACACGCAGCGCTACCTGGCGCGCTACGCGGAGGAGATCGGCGCCTATCCGTTCACCGAGTTTTCGGTGGTGGCGAGCCCGCTGCCGACCGGCTTCGGCATGCCGACGCTGGCCTACCTCGGCGCCGAGGTGCTGAAGCTGCCCTTCATCCGCGCCACCTCGCTCGGCCACGAGGTGCTGCACAACTGGTGGGGCAACGGCGTCTTCGTCGACTACGCCCGCGGCAACTGGAGCGAGGGCCTGACCACCTTCATGGCGGACTACGCGTACAAGGAAGGCGAATCGGCCGCCGCCGCGCGCGAGATGCGGCTCGGCTGGCTGCGCGACGCCGCCGCCGTGCCGGCCGGCAGCCAGCAGGCGCTGGCCGCCTTCCGCACGCGCAGCCACGGTGCCGCCGCGGCCGTCGGCTACGGCAAGTCGGCAATGCTGTTCGTCATGCTGCGCGACGAGATCGGCGAGGACGCCTTCCGCCGCGGCCTGCGCGGCTTCTGGCAGGCGCAGCGCTTCAAGGTCGCAGGGTGGCGCGAGTTGCAGGCGGCCTTCGAGCAGGCGGCAGGGCGCTCCCTTTCCGCTTTCTTCAATCAGTGGCTCGAACGCGCCGGCGCGCCGGACGTGCGAATCGCCGCGGCGCACGGCGGCGGCACACAGCTCGTGCTGACGCTGGAGCAGGCCGCGCCCGCCTACGCGCTGGGCGTGCCGGTTGAAATCGTCTACGGCGGCGGGCGCAGCGAGATCCGCCGCGTCCCCCTCACGCAAACACGCGAGACGGTGACGCTGGCGCTGGCGGCCGCGCCCGAGGGCGTGCGCCTCGATCCGCAGCTGCGCCTCTGGCGCGTGCTCGAACGCGCGCAGCAGCCGCCAATCCTGCGCCAGTGGATCACCGCACGCGCGCCGCGGCTGGCGCAGGCCTCGAACGATGCCGGGGTGCGCGCCGCCGCCGAGGCCCTGGCGCAGCGCCTGTTCGAGAATCCGCCGCGCGCGGCCTCGCTGGAAGACCTGGACAGGAGCGGCGAGCCGATGCTGCTCGCCGGCCTGCATGCCGAGGTGGATGCGGCGCTGCGCCGCGCCGGATTGCCGCCGCGCCCCGCGGCCCTGGCCGGCCGCGGCAGCGCGCAGGCATGGACGCTCGCGCGCGACGACGGCACGGCGCTGGCGGTGGTCTCGGCGCAGGACGCCGAGGCCCTGCGCGCCCTGCTGCGCCCGCTGCCGCACTACGGCAGCCAAAGCTGGCTGGCCTTCGACGGCGGCCGCCTGCTCGAACGCGGCGTCTGGCCGGCGCCGGGGCGGCTGGTGCCCGTCGACAGGGCGCCCTGAGACCGGCATTGCCAAGCCGGCGGCCGTCCCTTACATTTCCGCAATACCCGCCCTTCCTGAAGGAGGTCCGCCATGGGACTGCTCGGAAAAATCCTCGGCCCGAAGTCGAAGTACGACCAAACCCTGCCCTACACCTACGAGGCGCGCATCCGCACCTTCGAGGACGGCAGCGAGCACAAGACCTACCTCTCCGACACGATCTGCGGGCTGGTCGAGCACCTCGAACGCAACGGCATCGCCCCCGCCGAAGCGGAGATCTTCGAGATCTACCAGAAGCGGGAAACCCCCATCGAGACGCGGCTGCTTGCCGGCGCCGGAGGGAAGTGGCTGTCGAAGCAGGAACTCTGCCGCGCCTTCGAACAGCATTACCCCGGACACATCCGCGAGGGCTCCTGCTCCTTCGAGGACCGCGAGCGCGGCTGCCTCGGCCCCTGAGGGCGACGGACGTGCCGCCGCGGGCCGGCCGGGTGGTAATCGTCACGCCGTCGCTGGCCGATGCCAACAACGGCAACTGGCGCACGTCCGAGCGCTGGCGGCGCTTCCTCGCGCCGCACCGCCCGGCGCGGCTGGTGACGGCCTGGCCGGATGCGCAGGCCGCCGCCGACAGCGTCATGATCGCCCTGCATGCGCGCCGCTCGGCGGCGGCCATTGCCGCCTGGCATGCGCGCCACGGCGGCGCGCGCCTGGCCGTGGTGCTGACGGGCACCGATCTTTACCGCGACATCGCCGCCGATGCCGCGGCGCAGCGCTCGCTCGAACTGGCCGGCACGCTGGTCGTCCTGCAGGAAAGGGGGCCGCTGGCGCTGCCGGCCGCGCTGCGCGGCAAGGCGCGGGTGATCTTCCAGTCGGCCGTCGCCGGCCGCACGCCGCCCAGGGCGCAGCGGCACCTGCGCGCCGTGATGGTCGGCCACCTGCGCGAGGAGAAATCACCGGAGACCCTGTTCGCGGCGGCGCGCCTGCTCGCCGGTCGCGACGACATCCTCATCGATCACATCGGCGGCGCCCTCGATGCCGAACTCGGCAGGGAGGCGGCGGCGACGATGGCGGCCTGCCGGCGCTACCGCTGGCTCGGCAACCTGGCGCACGCCGAAACGCTGCGACGCATCCGCCAGGCCCACCTGCTGGTGCATTGCAGCCGCATGGAGGGCGGGGCGCACGTCATCGCCGAGGCCCTGGCCGGCGGCACGCCGGCGATCGCTTCGCGCATCGACGGCAACGTCGGCATGCTCGGCGAGGACTATGCCGGCTACTTTCCCTGGGGCGACGCAAGCGAACTGGCCCGCCTGCTGGCGGCCTGCCGCGATGCCCAGGCCGAGCCGGACGGCCTGCTCGCGCGGCTCGGCGCGCAGGCGCGCGCGCGCGCGCGCCTGTTCGCGCCGGAAGCGGAGCGCGCGGCCGTGCAGCAGCTGGTCGATGGCCTCGCGGCGTAGCCGGCCGAGGCCGCCGCCGTGCCGCGGCGACTGACTATTCGGGTAGCGCGTCGCGGGCGCTCAGCTTGGCGGCGATGTAGGCGCTGTCGGGCAGGTGCAGGAGCGCGGCGATCTTGCGCATCAGGTGCTGCTCGTGCGCGTCGATGACGCTGTCGGCGTAGGCGACGCGCCACATCAGTTCGAGCACGCGCTCCTTCTGCGCCTGGCTGAAGCGCTGGTTGATGAGCGAGGTGAACTGGTAGTAGTCGGTGGCCTGGCGCATTTCCTCCTCGGCCAGGGCGATCAGCGCGTCGGTCTCGGCTTCTGCAAGGCCGAACTTGGCGCGGATGGCGCGCTGCACGGCGGCGCGCTCGGCTGCCGTCGTGCCGGCGTCGATGCGCATCACCTCCACCAGCAGCGCAGCGGTGGCAAGTTCGATCGAATGAGGGTCCTGCGCCGGCGCGCCGCCGATGTTGCGCTCGAAGAAATCGCGGATCGTGGACAGCATCGGCTTCAGCCCAGCATGGCGTCGAGCACCATCATCAAGGCGAAGCCGGCCATCAGGCCGACGGTGGCCGGCGTCTGGTGGCCGTTGCGGTGCGTCTCCGGAATGACCTCGTGCGAGACGACGAAGATCATGGCGCCGGCGGCGAGGCCCAGTCCGACCGGATAGGCGACGGCCATGCCGCTGGACAGGCCGACCCCCAGCAGCGCGCCGAGCGGCTCCATCAGGCCGCTGGCGCCCGCCACCAGCACCGCGCGGCCGGGCGTCAGGCCGGCGCCGCGCAGGGCCAGCGCCACGGCAAGGCCTTCGGGAATGTCCTGCAGGGCGATGGCCGCGACCAGCGGCAGGCCGACGCCCATGTCGCCGTGCGAGAAGCCGACGCCGATCGCCATCCCTTCCGGCAGGTTGTGCAGGGCAATGGCGAAAACGAACAGCCAGACGCGGCCGCAGCGCTCGAATCCGGGCCCGCAGGGGCCGCCGCGCTCGTGCTCGTGCGGGGTGAACGCGTCGAGGCCGAGCATCAGCAGCACGCCCAGCGCCATGCCGAGCACCACCACGCCGGCGCCGGCGCCCTTGCCGCCGAGGATGGCCGCGCCGGCCTCCAGGCCGGGAATCAGCAGCGAGAAGGCGCTGGCGGCGAGCATCATGCCGGCCGCCATGCCGAGCATGCTGTCTTCCACCCGTTGCGGAATGCCGCGCAGGAACAGCGCCGGCGCGGCGCCCAGGGCGGTGGCGGCGAAACCGGCGGCGCCGCCGATCAGCGCAAAGCGCAGCACGGCGGACGCCTCGCCCGTGGCGATCTGCAGCAGGCTCTGCCCGAGCAGCGCGACGACGGCCAGGGCGGAGAGGCCCAGGCCGAGGGCGGCCGGCATGTGGCTGCGCGCATGCGCGCGCAGCGCATAGAGCCAGCCTGATTGCGGTGTCTGGGCGATTTCCATGTCGGCAGTCTAGAAAAACCGGCGCAGCAGGGGAAGTTGTTTGTCCCGATGGGCCCGATAGGCGACGGTTATCAGTGCTCGCGGCCGTCGATGCGCGGCGCGAGCAGGAACGGGATGACGCGCCAAGCGAGGATGGCGAAGGCCAGCGCCCAGCCGGCGGCGGCGAGGCTCACCCACAGCAGGTAGGCGCCGGGCGCCAGCTGCGGCGCGACGACGCGCAGCACGAGCGCCGCGATCATCAGCCACAGCACGGCCTTGTCCATGGCTTCGAACGCCACCTTGCGCCCGGTGTGGCCCTTCGAGATGCGCACGATCATGGCGGGGACGATCAGCCCCATGGCGCCGAAGGTGAACAGGTGCATGGTCACGCTGCCCACCCAGACGACGCCGGCAAGCTGCTCGAAGGCCACCACCAGCAGCTGCAGCACGATGGCGAGATAGCCCAGGTACATGATGCCGATGTCGAGCCGGCGCAGGGCGAGGCCGGGTTTCCAGAAGGCGAAGCGGCCGGCCAGCAGCCCGGCCAGCAGGAAAGCGAGCCCGCCCTGCAGGGCCGGCGGCATGAAGCCGGCGAAGGCCAGGACAAGCGCCAGCGCCTTGATGCTCACGTCGAGCGCCGGCCGGCGCAGGATGGCGGCCTGGAAGACGTTCTTCATGAAGTCGGTCAGCGTGCGCTCGAGCATGATGAGGAAGGCCAGGCGGAACAGGCCTAGCGCCATCAGCTGGCCGGCCTGCGACCAGTGGCCGTCGAGCAGCAGGAACTTCGCCAGCGGGAACAGCGGCAGCAGGAGCAGGAAGAAGACGTTGTCGCGGCGGTAGCCATCCGTGTCGCGGTGGTGCAGCAGCGTCCACATCAGCATCGCCACGACGGCGACGAGGAACAGCTGGTTGGAGAACTGGAACAGCGCCGGCGGCCAGCCGGCGCCGAAGGCCATGCCGAGGCGCTCGAGGCACCAGGCGGCAACGAGGAAGATGAGCGACGCGCCGTGGTAGCCGCGGATCTTCACCCAGTTCTTGCTGGCCGTGAGCAGGAAGCCGGCGAGCATGGCCCAGCCGAAGCCGAAGAACATCTCGTGGGCGTGCCACTGGCTGGCGGTGAACGCCGCGGTAGGCGCCTCCAGCGCGCCGGCAAACATCAGCGCCCAGAGCAGCGGCAGGACGATGCCGGACAGGCAGGCGAGCGCGAAGAAGGGGCGGAAGCCGGCGTGCCAGAGGGGCTGCGAGACCAGGCTCACTCGGCCTCGAAGCCGGCGTCGACGATGGCGCGCTTCATGTCCTCGCGCGTGACGCGGCCGGCCTCGTATTCAACGTGGGCGCTTTTCTCTTCCAGCGAGACTTCCGCCCTGGCCACGCCGGGCAGCGCGCTGAGCACATTGGTGACGCTCTTGACGCAGCCGCCGCAGGACATGCCTTCGACCTTGAGGGTGGTGGTTTCCATGGTTGGTTCCTTTGCGAAAATTCAACAGGGCTTGCCGGGCTGGCAGCCCTTCAGCACCCATAGCGAAATGATGCCGGCGGTCTTGTCGGCGCGGGCCTTGCGCGCCAGCGACAGCGGCGTGCGTCCGCCGGCCGATTTGGCATCGACATCGGCGCCGGCTTCAAGCAGCAGGCGCGCATG
>CAJPFL010000051.1 GCA_905339315.1 Rhodocyclaceae bacterium | reverse complement strand
AGGGCGGCATCGGTTCCCTGAAGAAATGCGTCTCCGCCGGCGAGGCGCTGCCGGACGCCACGCGCCAGCTCTGGAAGCAGGCGACCGGCATCGAGATCATCGACGGCATCGGCGCCACCGAGATGATCCACATCTTCATCTCCTCGCCGCCGGAAGCGGTGCGCCGCGGCGCCATCGGCCAGGTCGTGCCGGGCTATCAGGCGCGCATCGTCGACGACGACGGCCAGCCGCTGCCGCCGGGCGCGGTCGGCCGCCTGGCGGTGAAGGGACCGACCGGCTGCCGCTATCTCGCCGACGTGCGCCAAAGTCAGTACGTGCAGGACGGCTGGAACCTCACAGGCGACGCCTTCTCGATGGACGCCGACGGCTATTTCTTCTACCAGGCGCGCACCGACGACATGATCGTCTCGGCCGGCTACAACATCGCCGGGCCGGAGGTCGAAAGCGCCCTGCTCGCGCATCCGGCGGTGGCCGAGTGCGGCGTGGTCGGCGTGCCCGACGAGGAACGCGGCCAGATCGTCAAGGCCGTCGTCGTCCTGCGCGAGGGCCAGGTGCCGTCCGAAGCGCTGGCGCGCGAGCTGCAGGACTTCGTCAAGCGGACCATCGCCCCCTACAAATACCCGCGTGCCGTCGAGTTCGCCGCCGCGCTGCCCAGGACGGAGACCGGCAAGCTGCAGCGCTTCAGGCTGCGCCAGGCCGGTTGAGATCGAAATGAGCCAGAACTGCCGCATCCTCGGCAACACCTTCCACAGCGACATGCTGGTGCGCTTCTCGCACTGCGACCCTGCCGGCATCGTCTTCTACCCGCAGTACTTCATCATGTTCAACGGCCTGGTGGAAGACTGGTTCAACCAGGGGCTGGGGGTGAATTACGCCCGCTACATCACCGAGCACCGCCTCGGCTTTCCCATCGTCAAGCTCGAATGCGATTTCGTCGCGCCGTCGAAGATCGGCGAGATCATCACCCTCGGGCTCCGGCTGGAAAAGCTCGGCAGGAGCTCGATGGCGATCGCCGTCGACTGCCGCTACCGCAACGAGGAACGCCTGCGCGCCAGATTCGTGCTGGTGGCCATGGACCTGGAGCGGCAGCGCGCCCAGCCGATACCCGATGACCTGCGCGAACTGATGCAGGCCTTCGAGCAAGGACAATTCGACATCAATAACCTCAGGAGGGACTCATGATGCAAATGCTCAACCCGGCGGGCTGGATGCGGCCGAAGGGCTATTCCAACGGTATCGCGGCCGCCGGCCGCATGATCTTCGTCGCCGGGCAGGTCGGCTGGGACGCCCAGGAAACCTTCCGGACCGACGACCTGGTCGGGCAGGTGCGCCAGTCCCTCACCAACATCGTCGCCATCCTCGCCGAGGCCGGCGCCAGGCCGGAGCACATCGTGCGCATGAACTGGTACCTCGCCGACAAGGACGAATACAACGCGCGCCTGGCCGAGATCGGCGACGTCTACCGCGAGCTGATCGGCCGCCATTTCCCCGCCATGACGGCCCTGCAGGTCGCCGGCTTCGTCGAGCACGGCGCCAAGATCGAGATTGAAGTGACGGCAATGCTCCCCTGACAGGCTATCATGCGCCCTGGCTTGCAAGGCACAGGGGGCGCAGGAGATGGATGCCGGCGACAAAACGCTGCAGCGGGACTTTTATCTGATCCTGGCGGCCTGGAGCATTCTCGTCGCCGCCTCCTTCGCCTGGTATTTCTGGCAGGAAAACAAGGGACTCTCCGAAACCGCCGCCAAGGAGGCGCGCGCCATCCTCGACCGCGACAACGCCTACCGCCACTGGCTCGTCGAACAGGGCGGCGTGTATGTCAAGCCGAGCGAGAAGCTGCCCGGCGACCCCTATCTGAAGCATCCGCAGCGGGACGTGGTGACGACGGCGGGCATGCGCCTGACCCTGCTCAACCCCGCCTTCGTCCTGCGCGAAGTGCAGACGCGCCAGGCCGATCCGATGCGCGGCCGCTCGCGCGTCGTCTCCCTCACCCCGCTCAATCCGCAAAACGCCGCCGACGCCTGGGAGCGCAGGGGGCTCGACAGCCTCGCGGGCGGCAACGACCGATTCGAGATCGTCGATTCGCCGGCGGGCGCGCAGATGCGCGCCATGCGCCCCTTCTTCGCCTCTCCGCCCTGCCTGGCCTGCCATCCCGATTTCGCTGACGGCCAGCTCGCCGGCGCAATCACGGCCAGCGTGCCGCTCGCCCCCTACCAGGAGCTCAACAACACGGAACTGCGCGCGGCGGCCCTCGGCCATGGCACCATCTGGGTCGCCGGCCTGGCCGGCATCGGCCTCGCCCATCGCCGGCGCCGCCAGCATGCCGGCCAGCAGCGCGCCTGGGCCCTCTCGCTCGAAAGCATGAATGTCGAACTCGAGCGGCGCGTCGCGGCGCGGACGGAGGAACTGACGCGCGCCCTGCGCGAGCTGGAGGCCTTCTCCTATTCCGTCTCCCACGACCTGCGTGCGCCGCTGCGCGCCCTCAACGGCTATGCGCACCTGCTCAGGGAGTCGCAGGGCGACAAGCTCGATGCCGAGCAGCGAGGCATGTTCGAGCGCATCGCCCGCAATGCCGAGAAGATGGGGGAGCTCATCGACGACATCCTGGAGTATTCGCGCACCGGGCGCGAGCCGCTGAAGCGCGCCGCCGTCGACCTCGACGTGCTGGCGCGCGACGTCGTCCGCGAACAGGCCGAGCACCATCCCGCCGCGCGCATCGACATCGCGCCGCTGCCCCCGGTCGTGGGCGACCCCATCATGCTGCGCCAGGTGTTCGCCAACCTGGTCGCCAACGCCCTCAAGTTCTCCGCCCGGCGCGCACAGCCGGTCGTCGAGATCGGCGCCAGCGTCGACAATGGCATGGCCCACTGCTTCATTCGCGACAACGGCGCCGGCTTCGACATGGCCCACGCCGGCAAGCTGTTCCAGTTGTTCCAGCGGGTGCACCACGAGCGCGAATTTCCCGGCACCGGCGTCGGCCTCGCCATCGTCAAGCGCATCATCGAGCGCCACGGCGGCCGCGTCTGGGCGGAAGCCGCGCCGGACGCCGGCGCCACCTTCCATTTCACCCTGCCGCTTTCGGCCAATCGGTCCTGAACCGGCCTTCCCGGCCGTTTCGGCTATAATGACCGCGGTCTGCCGTTCCGCCGGTTAGCGCCCGCAGACCTGTCCGGTCGATTCCGACCCCACTATCAACTGATACGCTCGTGTCCTGAACCGGTACGCCAAAAGCGCAGGCCGAATCAGGAACCGTTATGACCTTCGAAGACCTCGGGCTGCTGCCCGAACTGCTCAAGGCGGTGGCCGATGCCGGCTACAGCGAGCCCACCCCCATCCAGGCCCAGGCCATCCCCGTCGTGCTCGCCGGCAAGGACGTCATGGGCGGGGCGCAAACCGGCACCGGCAAGACCGCCGGCTTCGTCCTGCCGCTGCTGCAGCGGCTGGCGCGCCACGCCAGCACCAGCCCCTCGCCCGCCCGCCACCCGGTGCGCGCGCTGATCCTGACGCCGACGCGGGAGCTCGCCATGCAGGTGCACGAGAGCGTCCAGACCTACGGCAAGTACGTGCCGCTGCGCGACCTGGTCGTCTACGGCGGCGTGGACATCCGGCCGCAGACCGAGGCCTTGCGCCGCGGCGTCGAGATCGTCGTCGCCACGCCGGGACGCCTGCTCGACCACGTGCAGCAGAAGAGCGTCAACTTCAACAGCGTCGAGGTGCTGGTCCTCGACGAGGCCGACCGCATGCTCGACATGGGCTTCATCCCCGACATCAAGCGCATCCTCGCCATGCTGCCGAAGGAGCGCCAGAGCCTGCTCTTCTCCGCCACCTTCTCCGAGGAAATCAAGAAGCTCGCCGACACCATGCTGAAGGCGCCGGTGCTGATCGAGGTGGCGCGCCGCAATGCCGTCACCGAGCCGGTGACGCACCGCATGCACCCGGTGGACCAGGACACCAAGCGGCAGCTGCTCGCCCACATCCTGAAGACCAGCAGCCTGAAGCAGGTGCTGGTCTTCGTCGGCACCAAGTTCGGCGCCAGCCGCCTCGCCCATTACCTGGAGAAGCAGGGCATCGAGGCCACGGCGATCCACGGCGACAAGAGCCAGCAGCAGCGCACCGAGGCGCTGGAGGACTTCAAGAGCGGCAAGGCGCGCGTGCTGGTGGCGACCGACGTCGCCGCGCGCGGCCTCGACATCGACGACCTGCCGCACGTCATCAACTTCGAGCTGCCGCACGTGCCGGAAGACTACGTGCACCGCATCGGCCGCACCGGCCGCGCCGGCAAGGAAGGCGACGCCACCTCGCTGGTCTGCGCCGAGGAGCGCGGCAAGCTGGCCGAGATCGAGAAGCTCATCAAGCGGCCGATCGAGCAGGTGGTGGTGGCCGGCTTCGAGCCGGGGGCGGAATTTTCCGGTCCGGTGGAAAAGGGCCGCCGCGGCCGCGGCGGCCGCCCCGAGAAGGCCGAGGGAAGCCGCGAAAAGCCCGCCACCGGCCGCGAGAAGCCCTCCTCCCCGCGCCGCGAGCCGCGCAGCCGTGACGAGGGGCGCGATCACCGCGAGCCCCGCCGCGTCGAGCCGGCCAAGCCGAAGCTGCCGAAGCTGGACTTCGACCCGAGCAAGCCCTACGAATCGAGGGCCAGCGCGCCGGCGGCAGCGGAGACTAAGCGCCCGTCGCACCGGCCGAAGCGCCCGGTGCCGGCCCTGCTGGGCGGCCTGCCCAAGCCCGAACCGGAGAAGTAAGCCCATTCCCTCTCCCCGCCTGCGGGAAAGGGAGCATGAGTGGAGACAGCGATGGCGCAGTGGGTAGACGGCCGCGTAGTGGAGCGCATCGACTGGACCGGTCGCCTGCACTCGCTGCGCATCGAAGCGGACATCGAGCCCTTCCGTGCCGGCCAGTTCACCAAGCTCGGCCTCGACATCGATGGCGAAATCGTCGGCCGGCCCTACTCCATCGTCAGCGCACCGGACGTTCCCTTCCTCGAGTTCTATTTCTCGACGGTGCCGGAAGGCCCGCTCTCGCCGCGCCTGTCCGCGCTGAAGGCCGGCGACAGCATCCGGGTGGCACCCAAGCCGAACGGCTTCCTCGTCCTCGACGAAGTGCCGCCGGCGATCCACCTCTGGCTGCTGTCGACCGGCACCGGCCTCGGCCCCTTTCTCTCGATCCTGAATACGCCCGAGCCGTGGCAGCGCTTCCAGCGCGTCGTGCTGGTGCACGCCGTGCGCACGGCAGACGAACTCGCCTACCGCCGCACCATTGCGCGCATCGCCGAAGCCGAGCCGAAGCGTTTCGCCTACATTCCCTTCCTCAGCCGCGAGGCCGCCGACTACGCGCTCGCCGGCCGCATCCCGCAGGCGATCGGCGACGGCCGCCTCGAAGCGCGCGCCGGGCTGGGCCTCGATGCCGCGCTCGCCCATGTCATGCTCTGCGGCAACCCGGCGATGGTGGCGGACGCCACGGCGGCGCTGGCGGCGCGCGGCTTCAGGAAGCACAAGCGCAAGGAGCCGGGGCAGATCAGCATGGAAACCTACTGGT
>CAJPFL010000050.1 GCA_905339315.1 Rhodocyclaceae bacterium | reverse complement strand
GCCTCGCCATCGAGGGTGCATTGCTTGATGTCGGCCATCTTGCTCTCCAGTCCGGCCTCGTAGTCGGCGTCGAGCGGGAAGACGCAGACGCGCTCGCCGCTTGCCTCGCCCGCCGCCACCGCCAACCGCGCCAGTTCCGACGTGGTGGCGAACACGCCGGAGTAGCGGCTGCCCAGCGCATAGCCCATGCTGCCGGTGAGCGTGGCAAAGTCCATGACCAGGTCCGGCACGGCGGATGTCCTGCCGCCGCGGCTCGCCAGCGTCAGCGTATCGGCCAGCACCATGCGGCCCTCGGCATCGGTATGCACCACCTCGATGGTGGTGCCGTCGAGCGCCGTGACGATGTCGTTCTGCTTGTAGGCTTCCGGCGAAAGGTGGTTCTGTGCGATCGGCAGCCAGGCATCGATGGCGAGCGGCATGTTGCGCTCGATCATGGCTTGCATGAGGCCAAGCGCCACGGCAGAGCCGTTCATGTCCTCGTGCATGCCGGCCATGTACTTCGCCGGCTTGAGGTTGTGGCCACCGGTGTCGAAGCAGATGCCCTTGCCGACCAGGGCCAGTCGGCCCTGCGGTTTTTTGGGCCGCCAGGCGAGATGCACGATGGCAGCATCCTCCGGCGCGCTGCCCTGGGCGACGGCGACGAAGGCGCCCGCGCCCAGCCGGCGCAGGCGGCGCATGTCGAATTCCTCGAAATCCCATCCGCGGCTGCGCGCGATCTGGCGCAGGCGCTGGCGGTAACCGGCCGGCGTCAGTTCATTGGGCGGCAAGGCGGTCAGTGTGCGGGCGAGCGTATTGGCCTCGGCCACCGCGGCAATCTCCGCGAAACCGGCAGGATCGCGTGCGCCGTAAAGCTGAATCCTGGCCAGCGGCCGGGGCACGGGCTTCTTGCGGCGCGTCGGCAGGCGCACCCCGTTCACCCAGGCCACGTAGACCGCCTCGCGTGCGTTTTCGCGACGCACCTCGGCGCTGCCGAACAGCGCCAGCACCAGCTCGCGCGGCTGCTCTTCCATCAGCGGCGCCATCGCCCGGCGCAACACGTTCTGCCGCTCGAAGGCGCTCTTGCCCCCGTCGAGCATGACGAAGCTGCACAGGCCGCCGTCGGCAAGATTGACGCTGACCGGCGTCTTGGCCAGATCATCGGCCTTCATGTCGCGGCGCTTCAGCGCGGCCCGCAGCCGGTCAAGGGCCGGCACGTCGCGCAGGCCATCGAGTTTTTTCGCAAAAGGCAGAACCATCAGGGCGTGGGTGGCCCGTTCGAGGGCCATAGCGCCAAGCGGCGCAGCAGTTTGGGTGAGTTTGGCCAGCATCTTCGTTTCCTTTAGAATCGACACCGATTATAGCCTCGCCCGGACAAGCCCCCTCATGCAGCAATACCTCGACTTGATGCGCCACGTGCTCGAGCACGGGCACCCGAAGAGCGACCGCACCGGCACCGGCACGCTGTCCGTCTTCGGCTGGCAGATGCGCTTCGACCTGGAGGCGGGCTTTCCGCTCCTCACCACCAAGAAACTGCACACGAAATCCATCATCCACGAGCTGCTCTGGTTCCTGCAGGGCGACACCAACATCCGCTACCTTAAGGAGCACGGCGTCTCGATCTGGGACGACTGGGCCGACGCCAACGGCGACCTCGGCCCGGTGTATGGCTACCAGTGGCGCAGCTGGCAGACGCCCGACGGCCGCTCAATCGACCAGATCGCGCAACTGGTCGATGGGCTGAAGAAGAACCCCGATTCGCGACGCCACATTGTCAGCGCCTGGAACCCGGCAGACATCGAACGCATGAAGCTGCCGCCCTGCCACGCGCTGTTCCAGTTCTACGTCGCCGACGGTCGGCTCTCCTGCCAGCTCTACCAGCGCAGCGCCGACATCTTCCTGGGCGTGCCTTTCAACATTGCCTCCTACGCCCTGCTCACCTTAATGGTGGCGCAGGTCTGCGGCTACCGGCCGGGCGACTTCGTGCACACCCTCGGCGACGCCCATCTCTACAGCAACCACCTCGTACAGGCGCGCCTGCAGCTGACGCGCGTGCCGCGCCCCCTGCCGCAGCTGCGCATCAACCCGGAGGTGCGCGACCTCTTCGCCTTCCGCTTCGAGGATTTCACGCTGGAAGGCTACGACCCGCATCCGCACATCGCCGCGCCGGTGGCGGTGTGACCGGCGCGCCGCGATGATCCTCGGCGCAGACATCGGCGGCACCAAGACGCTGCTGGCCCTCGCCGGCGACGGCGGCATCGTCTGCGAGCGCCGCTATCCCAGCCGCGACTGGAGCGAATTCGCCGATCTGCTGCGC
>CAJPFL010000049.1 GCA_905339315.1 Rhodocyclaceae bacterium | reverse complement strand
CATCCTCAACACCCGCCCGAAGCAGTCCGCCGAGAAGTACGCCAAGGTCTGGACGCCGGAGGGCTCGCCGCTCAAAGTGCACACCGAGCGCCAGGCCAAGCTGTTGCGCGGCTACCTGGGTCAATCCGGTCAGGGGGATCTTGTCATCGACTGGGCCATGCGCTACGGCGAACCCTCGGTGGCCAGCGTGCTGGACCGACTGAAAGCGCGGGGTTGCGTGCGGATCCTGGTCCTGCCGCTTTATCCTCAATATTCCGCCAGCACCACGGCCAGCGCGATGGATGCCGTCTCGGCGTGGGCCCGGCAGCATCCCCATGCAGCCGCGGTGGCCACAATCGAAAGCTTCCATGAGGATCCCCGCTATATTGCCGCGCTGACCGCGAGCATCAATGCCCACTGGATGGACTACGGCCGACCGGAAAAGCTGGTGATGAGCTTCCACGGCCTGCCCAAGGCCAGCATCGCTCGCGGCGATCCCTATTACGGGCAATGCATTGACAGCGGCCGGCTGTTGGCGAAATCCCTCGGGCTGGCGGAAACCGCTTATGCAATTACATTCCAGTCCCGCTTCGGGCCGGCCGAATGGCTTCAGCCCTACACCCAACCGACGCTGGAGGCGCTGGCGCGGGACGGCGTAAGGCGAGTGGATGTGATCTGTCCGGGGTTCGTTTCCGATTGCCTGGAAACGCTCGAGGAGATCGGCATGGAATGCAAGGCGGCATTCCTTGCAGCCGGCGGCCACGAATTCCGCTATATCCCCTGCCTGAATGAGCGCCACGAATGGATCGATGCCCTTGCCGCGATGGTGCGAGATCGCCTGGCGGCTTGAAGCTGCAACGGGCAATAGCGGCGTCTAGCCCAAAAAGCGCTGCCCTTCGGAGAAAAGGGTCCTTCGCGGCTGGTACTCCCCGCGGGGAATGCTCACCAGCGACATGATCAGGCTGCGCCCATCGGCGCTCGTCAGTTCATTGAGGACAAGCTCGGGTGCGGTATCCGTAATCTGCTGCCGCTTGATGCCCATCCGATCGACGATAAGGTTGACGCGACTTGCCTTGAGCTGCTCCTCAGCCCGTGCCAGCACATCGATCAGGGTCGCCAGATGTGCATTCAGCGTACCGGTATCCGCCACCTGGGCGCGCAGCTGCGTTTCGATTTCCTCGACCCTGGCTTCGAGCGAGGCCCTGTCGCCCGGATTGTCGTCATGGGACGCACCGAAGCTCCAATGCCCCGACTCCAGCGACTTGAGCTTGTTGCGCAGCAGGACGTGCTGCCGCTGCAAATCGGTGCGTTCCTCCCGCGCGGCAGCGATGCGCCCCAAGGCCAACGTCAGCAGATGATCGAAGGCGCGCCGTTTCAGGAGCCGACGTGTTTCGCTTTCCTGGGTGGCGGGATCGACCAGCCGGTGGCCGGCAAAGTTCACCGTCACCTGCGCCACTTCGCGTTTCAATACCTCGCCCTCGAGATCCATGCCGAAAACGGTCTTCTCGCGCTTTTCCATCAACAGCAGGGCGAATATCTGCTCCGCAGCACCTGCCTGGTTCACGGCGAAATCCGCCAGATCCCGGTCAGCGTTGATCACCTGCCGCATGTGCTCGCCCGATGCAAAAAAGGCAATCAGCCTGTGATCCGCCCCATAGCCGGCGGTGGCAACGTCGATGGGGGGCGGCAGCGCGTCCACCAGGTCGACGACATGATCGATCGCCCGAATCACCGCGGGACGCAATTTCTTCTGATAGCCTGAAAGCGCGCTCAGGCGGGCATCGGTAATGGCCACGGCCCGCTCGATGGCTGCCTGGACAAGCTCCTCCGAGTACCGCCCCCGCTCGCTGGTGGCTCCGAATATGGAATGAAACAGGCGCAACATAGTTGCAGAACCTCCGGGTTGTCCCAACTTTTGTGATTCTACATCCTGAAGTCCGACCTGACGGCTGTCCAGGTCGAGTGCGGGACGGGGAGTCGAATTGCCCTCCCGGAGAGCGGATGCAACTGGAAGAGATCTTGAATTTTTCGGCCAGCACCATCACATCAAGGGCAACCCATCTGAAAGGTCTGCAAATGTCGAGCACGCTCGTGGTTGTTTGTCCCCATTGCAGCACGGCTAACCGCGTTCCGGCCGGCCGCCTGTCCGAGCGCCCGACATGCGGCAAGTGCAAGGCCGGCCTGTTTGCCGGCCATCCCGTCGTGCTGGATGCCGCCTCTTTCGAACGTCATATCAACCACAGCGACATCCCGGTGGTCGTCGATTTCTGGGCGCCCTGGTGCGGCCCCTGTCGCATGATGGCGCCGGCCTTCGCCCAGGCTGCCCATCAGCTCGAACCGCGTTACCGTCTCGCCAAGCTGAATACAGAGGAGGCGCAGGAGATTGCTGCCCGCCTCGACATCCGCAGCATCCCGACACTGGTGATGTTCCGCAACGGAAGGGAAATCGCGCGCCAGGCCGGCGCCATGGACGCGGGCAACCTGGTGCGCTGGATCACGGCCCAGGGCTGAAACCCCGCCGCCGTCAGGCCGACACCGTCCTGGAGCGACTGACTTTGGCTTTGGCCGCCTGGCTTAACGTGTTGGCAAATCAGGCACTATTCTTCGGCTTGGCCGCTGCGGGCGGCTCGGCCAAGGGCTCCAGTTCCAGTTCGATTTCCAGCCTGTCGGTCATGGCCGGCTTGTGCGCCTGCTCGCCATGGCTTGCGAGGCTGTGGTCGGCCGCCGCCAGGCGCTTGACTGCCGTGGCCACCAGTTTCTTCTGGAATCGCTGGAAGCACTCCTCCGTGGCCAGCGCCAGGGCGGCATAGTTCACGTCGAGGTAGACGATCGGCGTCAGCGTGACGATCGAGGCGCTGCGCCTCGGCAGATCCTGGCTGAGATAGGCCATTTCCCCGATCACTTCGCCGGCGCCGAGCCGGCAAATGACCCGGTCCTCCATCGATACCTCGACTTCCCCCTCGACGATGATGCCGAAGCCCGAATCCTCGTCGCCCTCGCGCATCAGCAGGACTTCGGCCGGGATCTCGCGCCAGGTGCTGATGCGCAACACCTCCCACAACTCCAGTTCCTCGAAGCCGCGAAAGAACTCGAGACGCTTGAGGATATCCAGCCGCGAAGTGTCGAGTGCCACCCAGTTGTCGTCGACGACCTGGAAGCGCACGGACGACAGGTCCTGGGCCATTTCCGCGCCGTTGCGGTAGCGCGAGTAAAGATCCTTTTCCAGGGCCCGCCGGATGATGGCGTCCATCGAAACGGGCACATTGGGGTTGATCTGGCTCGGCATCGGCGGATCGGCATTGACGATCTTGTAGACCAGCTGGGCGGTGTTGGCGGCACGGAAAGGCAGACGGCCCGTCAACAGATGGAACAGGACCACGCCCAGCGAGTAGAGATCGGTTTTCTGGTTGAGCGGATACCCCTTGATCTGCTCCGGAGACATGTAGGCGGGCGAGCCGACGCCCATGATGAAGGTCGAATCGGACTCGCTCTTCTTGGCTGTATTCAACGCCAGGCCGAAATCCATGATCTTCACGTTGTCCTCGTCGTCGACCAGGATGTTCGCCGGTTTGATGTCGCGGTGGATGACGCCCTGCTTGAAGGCATAATCCAGCGCCAGGCAGCACTTGAAGACGATGCCGACAACGCGGTGCAGCGGCAGCAGCTTGTCGAAAGAGCAGTATTCCGACAATTCCCGGCCCGTGACATGCTCCATCACGATATAGGCCTGCTCCTCCTCGAAAACGGTATCGTGGATCCTGATGATGTTGGGATGGTCGAGCTTCTTCGCCATCGCCCCTTCGGTGGCGAACAGCTTCTTTAGCCGGCGCGTCCACTGTGCCTCGTCTGCCCCGCCGCTGAAGCGCACCAGCTTGATCGCCACCGGTTCCGGCCGCCCGGCCTCTTCAGCCAGATAGACCGTAGCCGTCGCACCACGCCCCAGTTCCCGGATGACGTGGTACTTGCCGATGTTTTCAATCTTATCCGCCTTGCTCATCGCAACTATGCTAGGCCGGGCGGGAACAGGCGGCAAGGGTACAAATCACGGATCGAGGCCAATAGTTGCAACGCGCCCCTTGAAAATGCCAAAACCGCCTCAACTTCGCAAAGATCGTTTGCAGGGAGAAGAAGCATGCAAGACAACCCACCCGCCACGCCCGGCTTCGAGGCGCCCGGCACGGACGGCCCGGCAGCGGCCGCAACCGCCCAGGAGGGCAAGGTCGAAACCCTGCCCAGTCCTGAGGAACTGCTGCGGCAGGCCGAGATCAAGGCCTCCGAGCATCACGATGCCTGGCTGCGCGCCAAGGCGGAAACCGAAAACCTGCGCCGGCGCAGCCAGGAGGACATCGCCAAAGCGCACAAGTACGCCGCCGAAAAGTTCGCGGCCGAGATGCTGCCGGTCAAGGATAGTCTGGAAGCGGCGCTGGCCACTGAAAACGCCACGGTCGACAACATGCGGAGCGGCGTCGACTTGACCCTGAAGCAGCTTTCCGCCGCGTTCGAAAGGTCCGGCCTGGTCGAGATCAGCCCTCTGGGCGAAAAGTTCGACCCTCACCGCCACCAGGCCATCAGTGCGCTCGAGGATGAAGGCGAGGCCAACCGGGTCATCAAGGTCCTGCAAAAGGGCTATGCCCTCAACGAACGGGTGATCCGTCCGGCGCTGGTAGTCGTATCGAAGGCCAAGGAAGCTTGAAAAGCAGCTCCGAAACCCCATATCAAACACAGGCTTAACAACGCATCCAAGGAACCATCATGGGAAAGATCATCGGCATCGACCTCGGCACCACCAACTCCTGCGTCGCCGTCATGGAGAGCGGCAAGCCCAAGGTCATCGAGAACGCCGAGGGCGCGCGCACCACGCCCTCCATCGTCGCCTACACGGACGACGGCGAAGTGCTGTGCGGCGCTTCGGCCAAGCGCCAGGCGGTGACCAACGCCAAGAACACCCTGTTCGCGGTCAAGCGCCTGATCGGCCGCCGCTTCGAGGAAAAGGAAGTGCAGAAGGACATCGACCTGATGCCCTTCAAGATCGTCAAGGCCGACAACAACGACGCCTGGGTGGAAGTGCGCGGCAAGAAGATGGCGCCGCCGCAGGTTTCGGCGGAGGTGCTGCGCAAGATGAAGAAGACGGCCGAGGACTATCTCGGCGAGGAAGTCACCGAGGCGGTGATTACCGTGCCGGCCTACTTCAACGACAGCCAGCGCCAGGCCACCAAGGACGCCGGCAAGATCGCCGGCCTGGAAGTAAAGCGCATCATCAACGAGCCGACCGCCGCCGCGCTCGCCTTCGGCCTGGACAAGAAGGAAGGCGACCGCAAGATTGCGGTATATGACCTCGGCGGCGGCACCTTCGACATTTCCATCATCGACATCGCCGAGATCGAGGGCGAGCACCAGTTCGAGGTGATGTCGACCAACGGCGACACCTTCCTTGGCGGCGAGGATTTCGACCAGCGCGTGATCGACTATATCGTCACCGAATTCAAGAAAGACCAGGGCGTCGACCTGAAAAACGACGTGCTGGCCCTGCAGCGCCTGAAGGAAGCGGCGGAAAAGGCCAAGATCGAACTTTCGAGCGCGCAGCAGACCGAGATCAACCTGCCCTACATCACGGCGGATGCCTCGGGACCGAAACACCTGGCGATGAAGATTACCCGGGCCAAGTTCGAAAGCCTGGTTGAGGAACTGATCCAGCGCACCATCGAGCCCTGCCGCATCGCCATCAAGGATGCCGGCGTCAAGGTAGGCGACATTTCCGACGTAATCCTGGTCGGCGGCATGACGCGCATGCCCAAGGTCCAGGAGAAGGTAAAGGAGTTCTTCGGCAAGGAACCGCGGCTCGACGTCAATCCGGACGAGGCCGTGGCCGTGGGCGCGGCAATCCAGGCCGGCGTGCTGCAGGGCGAGGTGAAGGATGTGCTGCTGCTCGACGTCACTCCGCTCTCCCTCGGCATCGAAACCCTGGGCGGCGTCATGACCAAGCTGATCCTGAAGAACACCACCATTCCGACCAAGGCGAGCCAGGTGTTCTCGACTGCCGACGACAACCAGTCGGCCGTGACCATCCACGTGCTGCAGGGCGAGCGCGACGTGGCATCGGGCAACAAGAGTCTGGGGCAGTTCAACCTGTCCGACATCCCGCCGGCGCCCCGCGGCATGCCGCAGATCGAGGTGACCTTCGACATCGACGCCAACGGCATCCTGCATGTCTCGGCCAAGGACAAGGCCACCGGCAAGGAAAACAAGATCAAGATCCAGGCCAGCTCGGGCCTGAACGAAGACGAGATCAACCGCATGGTGAAGGACGCCGAGTCCCACGCCGAGGAAGACAAGAAGGTGCTGGAACTGGTGGCTGCGCGCAACGCCTGCGATGCCATGATCCACTCGGTGAAGAAGGCACTGGCCGACTATGGCGACAAGATCGACGCCGACGAGAAGGGCAAGATCGAGTCCGCCATCAAGGAGGCGGAAGAGGCGCACAAGGGCAACGACAAGGAAACGATCGAAGCCAAGACCACCACTCTGGCGCAGGTCAGCCAGAAGCTGGGCGAAAAGATTTATGCCGAGCAGCAGGCGGCCGCAGGCGCGGCAGGCGGTGCCCCGGGCGGCGAAGCCGGCGGCAAGAAGGACGAAGGCGACGTGGTCGATGCCGAGTTTACGGAAGTGAAGGACAAGAAGGATTAACCCGTCACCCGGGTGACGTCCTGGCGGGCCGGGTTGATGAGGGCACCTGCAGCGCCCCTTGACCCGGCCGTATTTCCGGTAGCGCATGTGTAACGATCATGGCCAAAAAAGACTACTACGAAGTCCTCGGCGTCAACCGCGACGCATCGGAAGACGCGATCAAGAAGGCCTACCGCAAGCTGGCCATGAAGCACCACCCGGACCGCAATCCGGACAATCCCAAGGCCGAGGAGCATTTCAAGGAGGCCAAGGAGGCCTACGAAATCCTCTCCGACGCGCAGAAGCGCACTGCCTACGACCAGTACGGCCACGCCGGCGTCGACCCGCAGGCCGGCATGGGCGGCTTTGGTCCCGGCGGCGCCGGCATGGGCGGCTTCGCCGATGCCTTCGGTGACATCTTCGGCGACATCTTCGGCGGCGGCCGGGGGGGCGGCGGCCGGGGCGGGGTGTATCGTGGCGCCGACCTGCGCTACAACCTGGAAATCTCCCTGGAGGACGCCGCACGCGGCACCGAGACGCGCATCCGCATCCCGGCCATGGAAGAGTGCGAGTCGTGTGGCGGCAGCGGCGCCAAGAAGGGCACCAGCCCCACGACCTGCCCGACCTGCCACGGCCACGGCCAGGTGCGCATGCAGCAGGGCTTCTTCTCGATCCAGCAGACCTGCCCGAAGTGCCACGGCAGCGGCCGCTTCGTTGCCGACCCTTGCCCGGCCTGCCACGGCGCCGGGCGTGTCAAGCAGCACAAGACCCTGTCGGTGAAGATCCCGGCCGGCGTCGATGAGGGCGACCGCATCCGTCTCTCGGGCGAGGGCGAGCACGGCGTAGGCGGGGGGCCGGCAGGCGATCTGTATGTGCAGATCCACATCAAGCCGCATCAGGTTTTCCAGCGCGACCACGACGACCTGCACTGCGAAATGCCGATCAGCTTCACCATCGCCGCGCTCGGCGGTGAAATCGAGATCCCCACCCTCGACGGCATGGCCAAGATCAAGATCCCGGCCGAAACCCAGAGCGGCAAGGTGTTCCGCCTGCGCGGCAAGGGCATCAAGGGCGTGCGCAGCCACGGCCATGGCGACCTGATGTGCCATGTCGTGGTGGAAACCCCCGTCAGCCTGACCGAGCGCCAGAAGGAACTCCTGCGCGAGCTCGAGTCCATCAACGTCAAGGACGGCTCGCGCCACAATCCGCGCGCCAAGTCCTGGATGGATAAAGTCAAGGACTTCTTCGGGGGCTGACCCAGCAACCCCCTTTTTATTACATCTAGTAGTTTATTTTCCTGTTTTTTTGTATCATTTAAAAAAAACAGGGTACGGATCCGTTGCCTGAAGGCTCTGCTGGCCTTGGCCGTTACCGGCGATACCATCCTGAAGGCATATCCCCTGGCATGGTATCGCTTTATCGGCCAAGCCACGACTGGCATGGGGTTACCGGCGCACACCATCAATCTGGAGGAGACCAGCATGAAACCAGCCATCTCGCGGCTCCTGGCCGCATTCGTCCCGCTGATGTATGCGCTTTGCGCCAGCGCCGTGGACCCGGGCATTTCGTCCGACAGCATCCTGATCGGCCAGACGGGCGTGTTCTCCGGCCCGGTCGCCGAGCCGTCATTGCAATACCGCGCCGGCGCCCAGCTGTATTTCGATGCCGTGAATGCCAAGGGCGGCATCCACGGCCGCAAGATCAAGCTGTTGTCCTATGACGACAAGTTCGATCCGAAGCTGGCAGCGGAAAACGCCAGGAAGCTGCTGGTCGAAGACAAGGTATTTACCCTCTTCGGCCTGATCGGCACTGGCGCCACGGCTGCCTCCATGCCCCTCGTCAGTGAGCATCGGATACCCGTCGTCGGTTCCTTGAGCGGGTCGGATGGGTTGCGCGATCCCAAACTGAAACTGCTGTTCCATACCCGCGCCAGCTACAGCGATGAAACCGGCAAGATGGTGGAGCAGTTGAACTCCACCGGGGTGAAGTCGATTGCGGTTGTCTACCAGGATGATGCCTTCGGCAAGGCCGGCCTGAAGTCGGCGCAGGGCGCCTTCGAGCGCCAGGGAGTCAAGCCGGCCATCGAGGCGTCCATCGACATGAACAAGCTGGAGGCCCTTGGGCCGACCGTGGACAAAGTGAAGCAGACCCAGCCCGGCGCCATCATCATGGTCACAGCCGGCAAGGCGTCGACGGCGTTCATCCGGGAGTACCTGAAAACCGGGCAGCGCCCGCAGTTCTTCGGCGTCTCGGTGCTCAGCGCCAAGGCATTGCTCGGTGAACTCGGCTCGGCTGCCCACGGCATCGTCATTGCCCAGGTGGTGCCTTCTCCGCTTCGCACCAGCTACGGCATTTCCAAGGAATTCCTCGCCGCGGCGAAGAAGTCCGACAGCAAGGATGTCACTTACAACAGCCTGGAAGGCTATCTCACGGCCAAGGTGTTCGTCGAGGCGCTACGCCGCGCCGGCAAGGAATTGAGCCGCGACAAGCTTTTCACTGCGCTCGAGTCGCTCAACAATATCGACCTTGGCGGCTTCATCGTCGACTACTCGAGTGGCAAGCGCGCCGGCTCGAGCTTCGTCGACCTGTCGATCATCAGCAAGACGGGGCAGTTCCTGCACTGATCAGGCGCGGCGCCACTCGGTGGCGCCGCCCGGCTTGTCCTCGAGCACGATGCCCTGCGCCAGCAATTCGGCGCGGATGCGGTCGGCCTCATTGAAATTCTTCGCCTTCTTGGCAGCGGCACGCGCGGCAATGCGGGCCTCGATGTCCGCCGCGGCAAGGTGGCCGACGGCTGCCGGCAACGACTGCAGAAAAGCCACCGGATCCCGCTCGAGCAGGCCCAGCACGCCGCCGAGGGCCTTGAGCAGGCCTGCCGCGGCGGCAGAGTGAGAGCGGTTCACTTCATTGGCCAGTTCGAACAGGACGGCAATCGCCTCGGGCGTATTGAAGTCGTCGTCCATCGCGGCGCGGAACCTGGCGGCATGCGGCTCGTTCCAGTCGATCTGCACCGGCGCCGCGGCCACGCCCTTCAACGCCGTATAGAGCCGCGTCAGCGCACCGCGCGCATCGTCGAGATGCGCATCGGAATAATTGAGCGGACTGCGATAGTGTGCGCGCAGGATGAAGAAGCGCACCACTTCGGCGTCGTATTGCTTGAGCACCTCGCGGATGGTGAAGAAATTGCCGAGGGATTTCGACATCTTCTCGTCGTCCACCCGCACGAAGCCGTTGTGCATCCAGTAGTTCACGAAGCGGCAGCCGTTGGCCCCCTCGCTCTGCGCAATCTCGTTCTCGTGGTGCGGGAACTGCAGGTCCTGGCCGCCGCCGTGGATGTCGAAATGCGGGCCGAGCAGTTCCGAACTCATGGCCGAGCACTCGATGTGCCAGCCGGGGCGGCCGCTGCCCCAGGGCGAATCCCATTTCGCCTCCGGCGGCTCGCCTTCCTTGGCATGCTTCCAGAGGACGAAGTCGAGCGGATCGTGCTTGCCTTCCATGACGTCGACGCGCTCGCCGGCGCGCAGGTCCTCCAGGGACTTGCCGGAGAGCCGTCCATAGCCCTCGAACTTGCGCACGCTGTAGCAGACGTCGCGGTTGGCGGCGACGTAGGCGTAGCCGTTGTGCTCCAGCGCACCGATCAGCCGCTGCATGGCGGCGACGTGCTGCGTCGCCCGCGGCTCGTGGTCGGGCTTGAGCACGCCCAGCGCCGCTGCATCTTCCTGCATGAAGGCGATGTAGCGGCCGGTCAGCGCCTGGATGGACTCGCCGTTCTCCTGCGCCCGCCGGATGATCTTGTCGTCGATGTCGGTGATGTTGCGGACATAGACCACCCGGTAACCGGAGGCGCGCAGCCAGCGGGTCACCATGTCGAACACCACCAGTACGCGGGCATGGCCGAGGTGGCAATAGTCGTATACCGTCATGCCGCAGACGTAGATGCGCACCAGGCCGGGCTGAATCGGGGCAAATACCTGCTTGTCGCGCAACAGGGTGTTGTGGATTTTCAGCATCGGGAAAAAAGCAGGACTTGGAAAGCGAGGGCGCGGCTCACACGACAATTATCGTTGTTGGTATGGTGTTGCCGTTCTTGCTAGAATGACAAGCTCTTCAAGGATCCACCGCGCAACAGTATAACACAATGACTTTACGTCGATTTTTCGCTTTTCCCAAATCCCTGGCGGCCCTGCTTTGCGCAGGCCTTCTTTCCCTGGCGCCGGTCGTGGTTCGAGCCGACGCGCTGCAGGAGGCGAATCTGCTGATGAAGCAGGGGCAGCTCGCGCCGGCGCTGGAAAAGACCGACCAGTTGCTGGCTGCCAAGCCCGGGGACGCCCAGGCGCGCTTCCTGAAGGGCCTCATCCTGACGGACATGAACCGCCACAACGAGGCCATCGCCATATTCACCAAGCTGACAGAAGACTACCCGGAACTGCCAGAGCCCTACAACAATCTGGCAGCGCTCTATGCCCAGCAGCGCCAGTTCGAGAAGGCCAGGAACGCAATCGAGATGGCCATCCGCACGCAGCCCTCCTATGCGACGGCTCACGAGAATCTGGGTGACATCTATGCCCTCATGGCCGCCCAGGCCTATGACAGGGCGCTGCAGATCGACGCATCGAATGCCGGTGCGCAGACCAAGCAGGCCCTGATCCGCGATCTGCTGAAGGTTTCGCCTCGCCCGGCGGCGGTACCGAAAATCGCGCCTGCCGTCAGGCAATGAAAATTCCCACCGACAACATCATGACCATGAAAAACCTGTTTGCGCTGGCCGCCGGCCTGCTTTGGAGTCTCTCCGTCCTCGCCGCCAATCCGCTCGTCGAGATGAAGACGAGCCAGGGCCTTGTCGTCATCGAACTGTATGCCGACAAGGCGCCGAAGACCGTCGAGAATTTCCTGCAATATGTGAAAGATGGTTTCTACAACGGCACGATTTTCCACCGCGTCATCGACGGCTTCATGATCCAGGGCGGCGGCTTCGAGCCGGGCATGAA
>CAJPFL010000048.1 GCA_905339315.1 Rhodocyclaceae bacterium | reverse complement strand
CCGAGCACGATCAGCTGCGGGTCGAACAGGGAGAGGGCGGCGGTGCGGAACACCTGCAGCGGATTGGCGAGCGCGATGCCCACCGCCACCTCCGGCGCCACCTGGCCCTGGATCATGACGCCGAGCAGGATCAGGTCGAGGAACAGCAGCAGCGTCAGCCACACCATGAAGGCCATGCCCTGGGCGACATCGGTGCTGCGCGCCAGCGCCGAGATCAGCATGGCGAGGCCGAGGAAGCACCAGCCCATGACCGCCAGCAGCAGCGTGTAGTAGCCGAACATGCCCCAGGGCACCTCGATGCCGCGGATCAGCGCCCAGATGACCGCGCCGGCCATGGCGGCGAACACCGGCAGGAAGATCATCAGGTAGCGGCCGAGGATCTTGCCCCAGAACCAGGCGGCGAGGCCCACCGGCAGCGAGAGCAGGTATTCGAAGACGCCGGCCTCGCGGTCGCCGGCCACCGAGCGCACGGTGGTGATCAGCACGAAGATCGGCAGGATCGCCATGGTGAGCTGGATGAAGGTCACGAGCAGGCGGGACAGGCCGATGAAGCCGAGCACCCGAGACTCGGTCAGGCCGAAGACGAACAGCAGCGCCACCAGCCCGCCGAAGATCAGGCAGTAGATGAGGAACCAGCGCGCGCGCAGCGATTCGACGATGTCCAGTTTCGCGGTGAGCCAGAGTTCCTTCATTTGCCTTTTGCCAGGATTTGTTCGCGCATCTGCGTAAAGGTCAGGCTCTGCGGCACGGCGTCGGCGCCGGCGGCGAAGTTGTAGCCCATCGGCGAGAGCCGGCCGCCGAGGTAGTGCGCCTGGCGGGCGTCAAGCCAGGTGGCGCCGCGCATGTCGGCCGCGTCGGCCACCCACAGGCGCGTGGCGGGTTCGGCCATCCAGGGATGCTGCGCCGCCTTGTCGCGCAGCCAGAAGACGAGGCAGCCGATGTCGTCGAACTTGAAGACAGTGCCTTTCTCGCCGCCGCGCATCTCGGCGGCGAAGCGCGGATCGGAGATCACCATGTTGCAGCGGGCGCAGGTGTCGCGGTCCCACTTGATCTCGGCCATGCCCTCCGGCCAGTGGCCCTGCCTGCCGCAGCCGGCCAGCGGCGCCAGCAGGAGACCGCCGGTGAGGGTCAGGAAATGCCGGCGCGCGATCATGCCGCCGTCTCGAGGGCGCTGACTTTTTCCTTCTCGCTGAAGGAGAGGTCGGCGATCAGCGCGACGTAGCGGCTGGTCATGCCGAGGAAGCGCAGGCGGTCGGGGCCGGCCACTTCGCCCGTCCAGTCCAGCCCGTCGGCGGAGGCGCGAAAATCCCAGGCCGTGAGCGCCTTGGCGAAGGCCGGCTCGCTGCGCTTGACGCGGATGCGGCAGTCGAGCACGCCGGAGAGCGAGACGTCGTCGGCGACGCGGTCGTCGAGCACCACCTTGCCCATGTCCAGCTCGACGACGCGGTTGACCAGCGAGGCGACCTCATTCAGGCGGTGGCTGGAGATCAGCATGGTGGCGTCGTGCTGGCGCTCGGCGAGCAGCTCGAAGAAAATCTTGCGCGCTTCCGGGTCGAGGTTGGCGGCCGGCTCGTCCATCACCAGCACCCTGGCGTCGCGGCCGAGGGCGATGGCGATGAGGATCTTCTGCTTCTGCCCGCCGGAGAGCTTGACGAAGGGCTGGCCGCGCACGCGGTCGACGTCGAGGCCGAGGCGCCGGGCGATGCCGGCGATGCGCTGCGCGTCGGAACCGCACAGCGCGGCGGCGAAGCCGATCAGCTGGCCGACCGGCATTTTCAGCGGCGGCGGCAATTGCGGCACGAAGCCGACCGCCGCGAGCACCTGCGTGCGCTCGCGGCGCGGCGCCCGGCCGTCGATCGCGACCGCGCCTTCGTGCACGTATTCGCCGAGCAGGCAGCGGATCAGCGTCGTCTTGCCGGCGCCGTTGGAGCCGATCAGGGCGACGCGCTCGCCCAGCCCGATGTCGAGGCTGATGCCGTCGAGGACGCGGTTGCGCTTGAAGGTCTTGGAGACGTTCT
>CAJPFL010000047.1 GCA_905339315.1 Rhodocyclaceae bacterium | reverse complement strand
GGCCGGCTTCGTGCTGAGCAATTGCAGAATGGGCAGGGTGAAGCCGGCGGTCTTGCCGGTGCCGGTCTGGGCGGCGGCCATCAGGTCGCGGCCGGCAAGGACGACGGGAATCGCCTTCGCCTGGATCGGCGTCGGCTCGGTATAGCCTTCTTCGGCAATGGCGCGAAGAATCTCGGCGCGCAGGCCGAGTTCGGTAAATCGCAGATTCAGTGAAGACTCATGCCCGCCCGCGGGCGTGACGTCGGAGCTAAAGCTCATGATGTGTGTCCTGGATCAGCCTCGCCTTGCAGGCGATCAGTCTGGGCAGGATCTCGTTGGGGGGATGAGAACGCGAATTGAAATTACGCGGCGCGTGGCAAGCTGACTGATGGATGGCCAACGCGGGGCGCAGTGTAGCACCTTATGACGCGCGGAAGGGAATTATTCCGGCGGGGCGAGCACGCGCAGCGCGCGCGGCAGGATCGAGAAGCGCACCGGCGCGTGGCCGATCAGCTCGCCGTCGGCCTCGACGGGCTGCGCCGCCGCCGCTTCCACCGCGCCCCCCGCCTCGCGCAGGGCCAGCACCTTGGGGTGGTCGAGCAGTGTGCCGTCGAACAGCTTGCGCAGGCTCTTCAGCACTTCCCAGCGCGAGAGGTCCTGGATCAGGGTGATGTCGAACAGGCCGTCGTCGACCTCGGCCTTCGGCGCGACGTTCATGCCGCTGCCGCAGTAGCGGCCGATGGCGAAGAACAGGACGAAGGCGCGGGTGTCGATGCGCCGCCCGGCAAAAGTCAGCCCCAGCGATACGGCGCGGTAGTTGAGCAGGCCCTTCGCCAGGCCGACCAGATAGGCCATCGGCCCGAGCGTGCGGTCGGGCAGGGCCTCGACGACATGCGCGTCGAAGCCGAGGCCGGCGACGTTGACGAAATGCCGCGTGCTGCCATCGGCGAAGGTGGCGACGCCGACGTCGTGCAGGCGGCGGCTGCCTGCCGTCATCAGCGCGGCGACCCCGGCGTAGTCCTTCGGAATGCCGTGGGTGCGCGCCCAGTCGTTGCCGGTGCCGATCGGCATCACGCCGAGCGTGACCTCCGCCGTCGGCGCGGCCTGCTGGCGGAAGATGCCGTTGGCGCACTCGTTGACCGTGCCGTCGCCGCCGATGGCGAGGAGGTGCCGGCAGCCGCCCTCGACGGCGCGCGCGACGAGTTCGACCGCATGCCCGGGCCGCTCGCTGATGGCGAAGTCGAAATCGATGCCGTGCCGCCGCAGCACCGCCTCGATCTCGTGGCGATGGTGCATCGCCCGGCCCTGGCCGGAGATGGGGTTGGCGACGACGAGCCAGCGCTTTTCCATGTTAACGCCCTATAATCGGTCGCATCCCGATTCCATCCGCACCCATGAAATACCGCGACCTGCGCGATTTTATCGCGCAACTCGAAAACATCGGCGAATTGAAGCGCATCGCCGCCGAGGTCGATCCGAGGCTGGAGATGACCGAGGTGTGCGACCGCGTGCTGCGCGCGGGCGGACCGGCGCTGCTGTTCGAGCGGCCGAAGGGGCATTCGATGCCGGTGCTCGGCAACCTGTTCGGCACGCCGCACCGGGTGGCGCTGGGGATGGGCGCGGAATCGCTCGCCGCCCTGCGCGAGGTGGGCACGCTGCTGGCCGCGCTGAAGGAACCGGAGCCGCCGAAGGGCCTGAAGGACGCCTGGGACAAGCTGCCGCTGCTGAGGAAGGTGCTCGACATGACGCCGAAGCAAGTCTCCTCCGCGCCCTGCCAGGAGATCGTCCGGGAAGGCCAGGACGTCGACCTGTCGCGCCTGCCGATCCAGACCTGCTGGCCGGGCGACGCAGCGCCGCTCATCACCTGGGGCCTGAGCGTCACGCGCGGCCCGCTGAAGACGCGGCAGAACCTCGGCATCTACCGCCAGCAGGTGATCGCCCGCAACAAGGTGATCATGCGCTGGCTGCCGCACCGCGGCGGCGCGCTGGATTACCGCGACCATTGCCTGAAGCATCCGGGCCAGCCCTTTCCCGTGGCGGTGGCGCTCGGCGCCGATCCGGCGACGCTCCTCGGCGCGGTGACGCCGGTGCCGGACACCCTCTCCGAGTACCAGTTCGCCGGGCTGCTGCGCGGCGCCAGGACGGAAGTGGTGAAATGCCTGGGCTCCGACCTGCAGGTGCCGGCCGCCGCCGAGATCGTGCTCGAAGGCGTGATCCACCCCGAAGAGACTGCCGTCGAAGGGCCCTTCGGCGACCACACCGGCTACTACAACGAGCAGGCGGAATTTCCGGTGTTCACGATCGAGCGCATGACCATGCGGCGCGAGCCTATCTACCACAGCACCTACACCGGCAAGCCGCCCGACGAGCCGGCGATGCTCGGCGTCGCGCTGAACGAGGTGTTCGTGCCGCTGCTGCAGAAGCAGTTCCCGGAGATCGTCGACTTCTATTTGCCGCCCGAGGGCTGCTCCTACCGCCTGGCGGTGGTGAGCATGAAGAAGCAGTATCCCGGCCACGCCAAGCGCGTGATGTTCGGCATCTGGAGCTTCCTGCGCCAGTTCATGTACACCAAGTTCATCGTCGTCGTCGACGACGACATCGACGTGCGCGACTGGAAGGAAGTGGTGTGGGCGCTGACGACGCGCGTCGACGCCGGGCGCGACACGCTGATCGCGCAGAACACGCCGATCGACTACCTCGACTTCGCCTCGCCGGTGGCGGGGCTGGGAGCCAAGATGGGCATCGACGCCACCCACAAGTGGCCGGGCGAGACCAGCCGCGAATGGGGCCGCGCGATCGTTCAGGACGCGGTGGTGAAACAGCGCATTGACGAACTCTGGAAGGAACTCGGACTATGACCGACATCGATCACGCCACGGGCCTGGCCCGGCCGCCGCAGGGGCTGGTGACGCTGACACACCTCGTCTACGGCCTGCACGCCTTCAGCGCCGTGACGGGCCTGCTCGGCACGGCCTTCATCGTCACCGCCTTCCTCACCGGCTGGCCGTCGATCATCGCCGTCGTCCTCAATTACCTCAAGCGCAGCGAGACGCGCGGCACCTTCCTCGAATCGCACTTCCGCTGGCAGATCCGCACCTTCTGGTTCGCCCTGCTGTGGGTGGCGGTCGCCGTGCTGGCGGGACTGACTGTCGTCGGGCTGCCGTTCGCCTGGATCGTCGCCGTCGTCGCCGGCCTGTGGGTGCTCTACCGCATTGCGCGCGGCTGGCTGCGGCTGCTGTCGGAGAAGGGCATGCCGCAGTGAGCGAAAAGCCCGCCGGCGAGCGCTTCTGCCTCTACGACACGTCGGCGCTGCAGGCAGTGCTCGACCGCATGGCGGCGCAGGCGGCGACGTTTCTCGCCGGCGAGGCCGATCCGCTGCTGCTGGGAATCCTCCGCCGCGGCGTGCCGCTGGCGGAGATGCTGCAGGAGCGCCTCCGGCGGCAGCATGGCCTCGACCTGCCCTGCTACGGCCTGCGGCTGAAGCGCTACGCCGACGACCTGACGCTGCTGCATCCGGATACCGAGCTCACCGAGAACGCCGAGTTCTCCGCGCGCGGGCTGTCGCGCGCCACCGTGCTGGTGGTCGACGACGTGCTCTACGAGGGGCATTCGCTGGCGCGCGTGCTGGCCTACCTGTCGCGGCGCGGCGCGCCGGTGATCCGCATCGCCGTGCTCGCCGACCGCTGCGTGGCGAAGCTGCCGATCCGCGCCAGCATCGTCGGCGTCAAGCTGCAGGTGGCGGCGGGCGACGTCGTCGAATGCAACGTCCCGCCCTACGAGGAAGCCTTCAGGATCGAGTTGCTGCGGCCCTCAGGCGCCTGAGCCCGGCCGCGGGCTGCCACCCTCTGCCGGCAGGGCGCAGGCGCCCTTGCTGCAGTCCTTGCGGAACATCGAGAAGTGACGGAACCACACCCACGCCAGCGGCGGCAGCGCGGCGGCGAGGGCGTAGTCAATCGCCGTCAGCGCCGCCTCGCCGCGCCACCAGGCCGCCGCCGCTCGCACCGCTTCGATGAGCAGCACCATGTAGGCGAAGGCGGCGAGGATCAGGGCAAGGCGGCGCATGGCCGACAGGCTATCAGAATTTCACGGTCAGGCCCGCGTAGATCGAGCGGCCTGGGCCGGGAACGGGCGTACCCCATTTCGGCGTCGTCGCGGCTGTCGTGCTCGAACTCATGGTCGTGCCCTGTCCCGTGTAGGCGCCGCCGAGCGGGTGGTAGTAGAGCCTGTCGAAGAGGTTCTCGATGCCGAAATCGAGGCGCACCTGCTTCCAGGAATGGCTGGCGCGCAGGTTGACGAGGCCGTAGCCCGGCGTGTCCATTTCGTTGCGGGCATCGGAGCCGCTGTGCTTGCCCTTCACCATCACGAACTCGAGCGCGTTGTCCCAGCCGACGAACTTCTGCGTCAGCGCCAGCCGGGCGTTGAGCGGCATGATGTTGTAGAGCCCGTCGCCGGTGTCGCGGTTCCTGCCGTTGGTGTAGTTGAGCAGGCCCTTCAGTCCGAATTCGCCCAGGCCGGTCTTCGCCAGCGGCATCCTGCCCGACAGGTCCAGGCCGTACAGGCGCGCCGACTGGTTCATGAACTTGAGCACCGTGAACTGGTTCGTCTGCGGCGCGGCGCGCGGCGCGTTGGTGGTGCCGTTCCACTGTATGGCGTCGATGTAGTCGGCCACCCGCGTGTAATACGGCGTCGCCTTGAATTCCCAGCTGCGGTCGGCGGCATGCCAGTCGAAGGTGGCGGACAGGGTGTCGGCCTTTTCCGGCTTCAGGTCGACGTTGCCGACATAGCCGTTGCCGTCGCCGGCCCAGTTGACCATCAGCGCCGCCATCGTCCAGGTGGACCAGGCGAAGCGCTCGTGCAGGTTCGGCGAGCGCGTCTTGTGGGCGAAGCCGAACTCGATGTCGCGCGTGGCGTCCGGCGTGTAGCGCGCCAGCAGGGTCATGTCCCAGTTGTTGTCGGCCTTGCTGCGGTCGGCGTTGTTGAAGTTGGCCGCGTCCCGGGTCTGGTTGCCGGGGCCGGCCGGGGCGGGATTGGTCGGGAAGGTGCTGAGGTTGTAGCCGTGCACCCTGCCGGCATCCATGCTGACCCGCTCGAAGCGCAGGCCGGCCAGCGTCATCCATTGCGGATCGAAGCGCCGCTCCCATTCGCCGAACAGCGCGCTGCGGTCGCGCTCGCCGTCCTTGACGTTCCAGAACGTGTTCGGCCACATGCCGGC
>CAJPFL010000046.1 GCA_905339315.1 Rhodocyclaceae bacterium | reverse complement strand
GCCGACAACAAGACCGTCGCCTTTCTCTTCCTGCCGACCGAGGACGACCCGGACAGTTATGTGCGTGCCCACGGCGCGGACGCTTTCCGCAAACTGGGGCGGCAGGCCATGCCGCTCACGGACTTCCTCATGCAGGAGCTGAGGGCCGGCAAGGATCTCGCCACCGCCGAGGGCCGCTCGCAACTGGTGCATGCCGCCAAGCCGCTGCTAGGCAGGCTGCAGGCGCCGTTGCTGCGTCTGCAGCTCGTCAAGCTGCTGGCGCAGGCCAGCGGCTTCTCGCAGGCCGAGATCGAGTCGCTCTGCGGCCTGCCGGCGGTGGTGCGCAAGGCGGTCCCGGCACGATCGCCGCGCGGCGCGCCCTCGCCGATTGCCCGCAAGCTCCTGCGCCTGATCGTTCAACAGCCCGGCCTGGCCGCACGCCTGTCGGCCGACCTGATTCCCGATGGGCACGCCGAAACCGAGGCGTTGGAGGCCTTGATCACGGCAGTCGCCGAGGGCGGTCTGGCGGGCGAGGGCTTCGGCATGGTGCTGGAACACTTCCGCGGCACGCCGCACGAGGGACTGATTTCGGAAATCCTCGGGGAACTCGTCGAGCAGGAGTTCGACGAAGAATCCGTCGAGGCAGTATTCGCCGACACCGTCGAACGCCTGCGCCAGGCGGGCATTCGCGGCGAAATCGATGCCCTCAACGCCAAGAACAAGAGTATCGGGCTGGCGCCCGATGAGGTGCGCCGACTGCAACAATTATTGGCGCAGAAACAAACAGTTAAACCAGCGACTCCAGCCTGATATTTTGATATAATTTTCGGTTTTCCCCGCATACCGCGCTTACTGAGGAACGACATGGCCAAGGAAAAAGCCAAAGCGGCCGCAAAATCCGCCGGCAAAAAGAGCAAGGCAGGGCCCAGGGCAGCCGCCAGAACGGCCGCCAGGCCAGCCAAGGTGGTCAAGAAGGCGGTCAAGGCAGCCCCCGCCAAGGCCAGGCCCGCCCCAGCCAAGGTGAAGGCCAAGGCGCAGGCCCGGCCCGTTCCCGTCAAGACCGCGGCAGCAAAACCGCGCAAGGAGGCGGCGCCTCCCGTGCCTGCGGCGCCGGTCGCGGCCAAAGAAGCGCCGCCGCCCAAGCTCAAGGTTGGCCGTGGCAAAGGCCGCGCGGCGCTTGCGCCCGCCCCGCTGGCGCAGCCGCTCGACCTGGAAACGCGCCGCACCCGCCTGAAGAACCTCATCGCCCTCGGCAAGGAGCGCGGCTTCCTCACCTACGCCGAGGTGAATGACCACCTGCCCGACGACATGGTGGACGCCGAGCAGATCGAATCCATCATCAGCACCTTCAACGACATGGGTATCCAGGTCTTCGACGAGGCCCCTGCCGCCGAAGACCTGCTCATGACGGAGGGCACGCCACCGGCGGTCGCCGACGAAGACATCGAGGAAGAGGCCGAGCAGGCTCTGTCCACCGTCGAATCCGAATTCGGTCGCACCACCGACCCCGTGCGCATGTATATGCGCGAGATGGGCTCGGTCGAGCTGCTGACGCGCGAGGGCGAGATCGAGATCGCCAAGCGCATCGAGGATGGCCTGAAGCACATGGTGCAGGCCATCTCCGCCTGCCCGACGACCATCGCCGAGATGCTCGACATGGCGGCCAGGGTGGCGCGCGACGAGATGCGCGTCGACGAGCTGGTTGACGGACTGATCGACCCGAACGCTGCCGAAGACATCGAGGCGCTGGCGGAAAACGAGGAACTGGCAGTCGAGGAGGACGAAGCCGACGAGGAAGATGAAGGCGGCGCCGTCTCGGCCTCGCTGCTGCAGCTCAAGGCGGACGCCCTGGAGCGCTTCACCACCATCCACGGCATCTTCGTCAAGATGCAGAACGTGCTGGTCAAGAAAGGTCCGCGCGAGAAGGC
>CAJPFL010000045.1 GCA_905339315.1 Rhodocyclaceae bacterium | reverse complement strand
TAGCCGTCCTTCAGGGCCTTCAGCGCCCGGCGCATGCCCTCCTGCCGCGACAGCAGGATCGGCGCGTTGAAGCGCAGGCGCCCGGCCAGCAGCACGGCATTGAAGACCGGGTTCTTCTGGCTGGAATAGACGCTGACCAGCGGCACGGCCATGGTCATCATCGTGCCGCCGGCGTCGAGGCCGACGAAGTGCGGCGCCAGCAGGATGGTCGGCCGGCCGCCGGCGTCGCGCAGATGCTCGGCGCCCTTGAGCCGGATCAGCCGTTCCAGGCGGGACCGCGGCGCCCACCAGAGCAGGGTGCGGTCGAGGAAGGCGCGGCCGAAAGCGATGAAATGGCGGCGCGCAAGGGCGGCGCGCGCGCCCTCCGACAGTTCCGGGAAGCACAGGCGGAGGTTGGTCAGCGCCACGTGGCGGCGCGCGCGGCCGAACGCATACAGCAGCCGCCCGATCAGCGCGCCGAGCGCGCGCAACGCCGGCAGCGGCAGCAGGTGCAGCAGCCAGAGCAGGCCGAGCAGGAGGCGCGAGAACATCTCCGCCTCACCCCTGCGCGGGCGGCGGCGCCGCCCCGCGCGGCGCCTTGTAGCGGTTGTAGCCCCACAGGTATTGCTGCGGGCAGCTGCGGATGAGGTCCTCCAGCGCCCGGTTGATACCCAGCGTGCGCGCTTCCAGCGAGCCGTCGATGACCTGCGTCGGCGCGGAGAAGCGCAGCAAGTATCCGCAGCCGCCCGGCAGCCGCTCGGCGAAGGCCATCAGCACCGTCGTCCGCGCCGTCTCGCTCAGGCGCGCACCCAGCGTCATGGTGTAGGCCGGCCGGCCGAAGAAATCCGCCCACTGGCCCTCGCCCATGCCCGGCACCTGATCGGGCAGCATGCCCACCGCCTCGTGGCGCTTTAGCGCCTTCAACAGCAGGCGCACGCCGGACAGGTCGGCCGGCGCCAGATGGAAATTCGCGCTGCCGCGCCCGCTTTCGATGAGCGGCTGCAACCAGGCCTGCTTCGGCTTGCGGTAGAGCACGGTGATCGGCGCGCGCGCGGCAACGTACTGCGCGGTGATCTCGAAGCAGCCGAGGTGCGGCGTGAAGAACAGGATGCCGTCGCCGCGCTGCCAGGCGGCTTCGATCAGCTCCCAGCCGGTGACCTGCGTCACCAGGCCGACCACCTCGGCTTTCGGCCGCGTCCACAGCCAGGGCAGTTCCAGCACGCCGCGGCCGGCGTGGGCCACGGCGGCCGGCAGGATGGCCGTGGCTTCGTCAGGGTCATAGGCCAGCGCCAGGTTTTCCTTCAGGTGGCGCCGATAGGTGGGCGAGGCGAGGTAGGCAACCCAGCCGAAGAAGGTACCGAGGCCCTGCAGCAGGCGAAGCGGTAGCCGGCCCAAAAGTCGGAAAAGCAATGCCATCCGGGAAAAATACCGTGTTTGACCCGCACCGGGCCAAAAAACTATAATTATATTTCCGCCGAGTTAATGGGACTAGGTTCCTTGGACAACTTGCAGGGCGGCCATTAAATACTGCTAAAGCGTCACCTGCTCGTCTTCCCGGGGCCGGTAACGTCGGTGCAACGGGAATACACACAAGGAGCAGGACACATGTCCAGAGAATTTCTTTTTTCCTCCGAATCGGTTTCCGAAGGCCATCCCGACAAGGTCGCCGACCAGATTTCCGATTCCGTCCTCGACGCCATCCTGGCCGTCGACAAGCACAGCCGCGTAGCCTGCGAAACGCTGGTGTCGACCGGCCTCGTCGTGATCTCCGGCGAGATCACCACCACGGCGCACATCAACTACCGCGAGATCGCCCAGGAAACCATCAAGCGCATCGGCTACGACAACTCCGACATCGGCTTCGACTACAAGTCCTGCGCTGTCCTCGCCGCCATCAACCGCCAGTCGCCCGACATCGCCCAGGGCGTGAACGAAGGCCAGGGCCTCGACCTCGAGCAGGGCGCCGGCGACCAGGGCCTGATGTTCGGCTACGCCTGCAACGAGACGCCGCAGCTGATGCCGATGCCGATCTACTACGCCCACCGCATCATGCAGCGCCAGGCCGAGGTGCGCCGCGACGGCCGCCTGCCCTGGCTGCGCCCCGATGCCAAGAGCCAGCTGACGGTGAAGTACGTCGACGACAAGCCGGTGTCGATCGACACCGTCGTCGTCTCCACCCAGCACGACCCCGACGTCTCGCACGCCCAGCTCGCCGAGTCGGTGATCGAGGAGATCATCAAGCCGGTGCTGCCGAAGGAGATGCTGCAGGGCAACGTCCGCTACCTGGTCAACCCGACCGGCCGCTTCGTCGTCGGCGGCCCGCACGGCGACTGCGGCCTCACCGGCCGCAAGATCATCGTCGACACCTACGGCGGCGCGGCCCACCACGGCGGCGGCGCCTTCTCCGGCAAGGACCCGTCGAAGGTCGACCGCTCGGCCGCCTACGCCTGCCGCTACGTCGCCAAGAACGTCGTCGCCGCCGGCCTCGCCGACCGCTGCGAGGTGCAGGTCGCCTACGCCATCGGCGTCGCCAAACCAGTGTCCCTGATGGTGCACACCTACGGCACCGGCCGCATTGCCGAAGAGAAGATCGAGGAGCTGATCCGCAAGCACTTCGACCTGCGGCCGAAGGGCATCATCCAGTCGCTCGACCTGCTGCGCCCGATCTACCTGAAGACCGCCGCCTACGGCCACTTCGGCCGCGATGAACCCGAATTTACCTGGGAAGCGCTGGACAAGGTGGCGGCGCTGAAGGCCGACGCCGGGTTGTAAGCAAACACCGGCGGTCAAGCGGGGCCGGGATTGCCCCGCCCCCGCTGGAGTGCCTTGGACAACCGGCGTATAATGCTTCGCTTCCGAGGAGCGCTGCGAGGTGCCGCATCAGTCGGCCCCCAGGCTCGGACATGTTTCAACGGCGCTCACCTCAACCCGTGCCGGCACGGGATGGCAGGTGAGTGCGAAACCCCTCCCCCATCTCCTCCCGGCTGCTTTGACAAGGAGCCCAGCATGACCGCCACCGCAAAAGCCGTACCCAGCATCAGCGACTACAAGGTCGCCGACATCGCCCTCGCCTCCTGGGGGCGCAAGGAAATCACCATCGCCGAAACCGAGATGCCCGGCCTGATGGCCGTGCGCGAGGAATTCGCCGCCACCCAGCCGCTGCGCGGCGCGCGCATCGCCGGCAGCCTGCACATGACCATCCAGACGGCGGTGCTGATCGAGAGCCTGAAGGCGCTCGGCGCCGACGTGCGCTGGGCTTCCTGCAACATCTTCTCGACGCAGGACCACGCCGCCGCCGCCATCGCCGCCAGCGGCACGCCGGTGTTCGCCTACAAGGGTGAAACGTTGGAGGAGTACTGGGACTACACCCACCGCATCTTCGAGTGGGCCGATGGCAAGGGCCCCAACATGATCCTCGACGACGGCGGCGATGCGACGCTGCTGCTGATCCTCGGCACGAAGGCCGAGGAGAACCCGTCGGTGATCGCCCACCCGACCAACGAAGAGGAAGTCGCGCTGTTCGCCGCGATCAAGAAACGCATTGCCGCCCAGCCCGGCTGGTACGCGAAGATGCTGGCCGGCATCCAGGGCGTGACGGAAGAGACCACCACCGGCGTCAAGCGCCTCTACCAGATGGCGGCCGAGGGCCGGCTGCCCTTCCCGGCCATCAACGTCAACGACTCGGTCACCAAGGCCAAGTTCGACAACCTCTACGGCTGCCGCGAGTCGCTGGTGGACGGCATCAAGCGCGCCACCGACGTCATGATCGCCGGCAAGGTCGCCGTGGTGGCGGGCTATGGCGACGTCGGCAAGGGCTGCGCGCAATCCCTGCGCGGCCTCGGCGCCACCGTGTGGGTGACGGAAATCGACCCGATCTGCGCGCTGCAGGCGGCAATGGAAGGCTACCGCGTCGTCACCATGGACGAGGCGGCGGCGCACGCCGACATCTTCGTCACCGCCACCGGCAACCTGCGCATCATCGGCCACGAGCACATGAAGGCGATGCGCAACAACGCCATCGTCTGCAACATCGGCCACTTCGATTCCGAGATCGACATCGCCTCCCTGCGCCAGTACTCGTGGGAGAACATCAAGCCGCAGGTCGACCATGTCATCTTCCCCGCAGTTGATGGCAAACCCGGCAAGCGCATCATCGTGCTGGCCGAAGGGCGCCTGGTGAACCTCGGCTGCGCCACGGGGCATCCCTCCTTCGTCATGAGCAACTCCTTCACCAACCAGGTGCTGGCGCAGATCGAGCTGTTTACCCGCGGCAGCCAGTACGGCAAACAGGTGTATGTGCTGCCGAAGCACCTCGACGAAAAGGTGGCGCGGCTGCACCTGAAGAAGATCGGCGCGCACCTGACCGAGCTGTCCGACGAACAGGCGACCTACCTCAACCTGTCCAAGGACGGCCCGTACAAGCCGGATCACTACCGCTATTGACATGGCGCCATAATGGAACCAGAATGGAACCGAAAAGGTTTCATTCTGGAGAAAACCCATGCCCAGCCTGTCGATCAAGGATGTGCCCGAACCCCTGCTGGAGGCGCTGCGCCGCCGGGCGGCGCGCAACCACCGCTCGCTGCAGGGCGAGTTGATGGTGCTCATCGCCCAGGCCGTGGACGAGCAGGCGGCGCAAAGCGCGTCTGCGCCCGGACAAACCCCGGCAAGGCAGAAAACCATCGAACAAATCGCCGCCGAGCACCGCGCGCGCTGGCCGCAGCCCTTCAAGGCCGGGCCGCTCGCCGTGGACATCATCCGCGCCGAGCGGGATGCGCGATGAAGCAGCCGGTTTTCGTCGCCGAACCGCCTGCGGCCTATCGCCTGCGCCCGCCGCTGGTTGTCGACTGCAGTCTCCTGGCGGCGGTGCTCTTCGACGAACCCGGGCGCGACGATGCCCTCGGCCGCATGGCCGGCTGCGAGCTTTTCGCCCCGCACCTCCTGGATTTCGAGATCGCCAGCGTGGCCCTGAAAAAATCGCGCCAGGGCCTGCAGGAAGTGGCTGCCTGCGGGCTCGCCGATTACGCCGCGCTGCCGCTCAGGCAGCGGCCTGTCGATCTCCAGGCGCAAGTCGCGCTCGCCCTGCGCTACGACCTGTCAACCTACGATGCGGCCTATCTGTGGCTCGCGGCAGACCTGAAGGCGCCGCTCGCCACTTTGGACCGGCGCCTGGGCGAAGCTGCGCAGCGCCATCTGCAATCGCTCGAATGATCGCTCAACCATGAAACCCGAAATCTCCTTCGAATTCTTCCCGCCGCAGACGGCAGAGGGCGCCGAGAAGCTGCGCGCCACGCGGCGCCAGCTGGCCCAGCTGAAGCCGGCCTTCTTCTCCTGCACCTTCGGCGCCGGCGGCTCGACGCGCGACCGCACGCTGGAGACGGTGCTGGAGATCCAGGCCGAGGGCCTGCCGGCGGCGCCGCACCTGTCCTGCATCGGCTCGACGCGCGACAACATCCGCGCCGTACTCGACCGCTACCAGGCGGCCGGCATCCGCCGCATCGTCGCCCTGCGCGGCGACCTGCCTTCGGGCATGGCCGATGCGGGCGAGTTCCGCTACGCCAACGAGCTGGTGGCATTCATCCGCGCCGAGACCGGCGACTGGTTCCACATCGAGGTGGCGGCCTACCCGGAGTACCACCCGCAGGCGAAGAGCCCGCGCGACGACCTGCTGAATTTCAAGCGCAAGGTGGACGCGGGCGCGGATTCGGCCATCACGCAGTATTTCTACAACGCCGACGCCTACGCGCACTTCGTCGAGGAAGTGCAGGCGCTCGGCGTCGCCGTGCCGATCGTGCCGGGCATCATGCCGATCGCCAACTTCAGCAAGATCGCCCGCTTTTCGGATGCCTGCGGCACGGAGATCCCGCGCTGGATGCGCCGGAAGTTCGAGAGCTTCGGCGACGACAGCGCCTCGGTGCGCGCCTTCGGCCTCGACGTGGTGACGGAACTGTGCGCGCGCCTGCTCGACCGGGGCGCGCCCGGGCTGCACTTCTACACCCTCAACCAGGCCGGGCTGACCTCGACGATCTGCCAGCGGCTGGGGCTCTGACCCTCCCCCGGAAAAGTCAGTCCGCGCAGGACGGCGTCGTAAAGACCGGCTAAGATACGCCGGCGCAATCACAAGGGGCAGGCACGATGAAAGTGCTGGTCGTCGACGATCATCCGCTGATCCGTACGGGGGTTAAAGCGATGCTGTGCCGACATGACGCGGACTGCGGCGTCATCGAGGCGCCGGACTGCGGCAGTGCCCTCGCACTGCTATCCGATGAGCAGAATGCCCCGGACCTGATCCTGCTGGATCTGAATTTGCCGGACTGCGCCGGACTGGCCGCCCTCGATGCCGTCCGGACCGCCTGCCCCAACGCGCCCGTCGTGGTGCTGTCCGCCGCAGATGACAGAAACACCATCCTCGACGCCCTCAACCGCGGCGCGATGGGCTTCATCCCCAAGACCATGAATCCCGATCTGGTCTGGTCGGCGCTCGGGCTGGTGCTGGCCGGGGGCATCTACGTGCCGCACACGGTGATCAATGAACAGAAGGCCGCACTGCCTACCGGCGACAGATCCCAGGTCACTGCGGTCAAACCCGCCGGCCTGACAGCCCTCGGCCTGACCGATCGCCAGATCGACACCTTGCGCATGCTCGTCAAGGGCCTGCCCAACAAGACCATCGCGCGCAACCTGGGCATCTCCGAAGCGACGGTGAAGGTCTATGTCAGCGCCGCGCTGCGCGCCATGAACGTCACCTCGCGCACCCAGGCCGTGATCTGGCTCTCCCAGCACGGCATCGGCCTGGAAGGGAGCGCAAACTCAGGCTGAGACCGCAACCGTCGCAGGAGGGTGCGTCGCCAGCGCCGCCTCCATCGCCGCGCGCAGCGTTTCCGGCGCCAGCGGCTTGCGCAGCAGCCGATAGCCGTTCTTCGTGCGACCGGACAGATCGGCCGCCAGGCCCGTCGCCGTAATCACGAGCACCGGGATGTCCGGCCAGACTTCCTGGTGGATGCGCCGCACCACATCGTCGGCGTTTTCCCCGTTCGCCAGCTCGTAGTCGCAGACGATCAGGTCGGGAATGCGCTCGTGCCCCGCGAGCGCCGCCAGCACCTGCGCGCCGGAGGCGGCCAGCACGCTGTGGCAGCCCCACAAATCAAGCAGCCGGCGCATGCCGTCGAGGACTTCGCGGTCGTCGTCGATCACCACGACGAAGGCGCCCTCGACGCGGCTCGCGCCGGCAGCCGGCAACGGGCGGACGGCGGGCGCCTCCTCGGTGAGCGGGACGTTCACGGCAAAACAGCTGCCCCGCCCCGGCCGCGAGCGGGCGGTGAGCGCATGGTCCAGCACCCGCGACGCCTCGCGCGCGATGGCTAGGCCGACGCCCAGGCCGCGGTCGCCCTCGTGCCCCTGCCGGCCAAGGCGCACGAACTCGACGAAGATGCTGTCGAGCGCTTCCCTGGCGATGCCCGGGCCGGTGTCCCAGACCTCGATGCCGAGCATCGCACCACGCTGGCGGCAGCCGACCAGCACGCCGCCGCGCTCGGTGTAGCGCACGGCGTTGGCCACCAGGTTCTGCAGGATCTGCCGGAGCAGCTGCGGATCGCTCCGGACGCGACGGTGGCACCCGGCCAACCTGAACTCCAGACCCTTGCTGCGTGCCGAGGCGCCGAACATCGATTCCAGCTCGCGCATCAGTTCGTTCATCGAGAGCACGACCGGCTCGGGTTTGACCAGCCCGGCGGACAGCCGCGACAGGTCGAGCAGGGAATGGAACATCCGCTGCATGGCGCCGACCGCCAGCTCGATCTCCCCCACGACCTCCTTCTGCTCCGGGAAGCGCACCTGATTCTTCAGGGCATAAACGTTGAGGCCGAGGGCATGGATCGGCTGCCTGAGGTCATGGCTGGCAGAGGCGAGGAAGCGCATCTTGGCCTGGTTGGCCTGCTCGGCCGTGACGCGGGCGGCATCGAGCGCCTGCAGGGTGTCGAACTGGCGCCGATGCAGGCGCTCCTGCCAGTACGCCGCCCACAGCAGCGAGCCGGCGCAGGCGAAAACGAAGTGGGCATTGATGTCGAGCAGCCGGGCCGCGTTCTCGGGCGTCAGAAGATGCGCGGCGACGAAGGCCGCCGAACAGAACAGGGAGACGAAGACGACGTAGAGGTAGCGCGCCCACATGAAGGCGATGAAGAACAGCATGGTCTGCATGGTCGGATGGGCGGTATACGCCATGCCGCCGTCGAGTACCGGCATGATGAAGAAGATCTGCGCCATCAGCGCGACCGTCGGCGGCACGATAACCAGCTTCTCGGCATGGCGCCGCAGGCGCGGCAGGAGCAGCAGGGCCTGCGGGACGAGGAGCAGGGGGAAAACGGCCAGCTTGATCCAGTGTGTGTCCGGCGCGTGCACCGGATCAATGGATTCGTGCCAGAACACCGAGGCGGTGGACAGGATGGCGCCGCCGAGCATAAACGCCTGCATGAGATTGACACGGCGTTCCACGAAATGCTCGCGGAACGCCTCCTCGCGGCCCGGCTCGGGAAAATACAAGCCCGCCCTCGCCAGCCACTTCCGGTACCAGCGCATGTCGCCCTCCCCCGGCAACGCTCAGGATATCAGCATACTACCCGGTCGCGCCGGTGTGAGCGTTAGTTCGGCTGGCGGCTCACCCACTCCGCAATGGTCTGGATCTGCGCCTGTGTCGGCAATTCCGCGCATCCGGCGACGGCCTCCTTGTGCGACATCGTCTCGATCAGCTTGCCGGTCTTCTCGGCGACGTATCGGCTGTCCAGCCCGGCGATCCTCGGCACGCCCTGTTTTTTCGGCGTGCGCGCATCCTCGCCGTGGCAATGGCCGCAGTTGAAGATGGCGTAGGCCTTTCCCCCTTCCGCGTGCTGCTGGGCTGTGGCCAGCGTGCTGGCCACAAGCGCGGCCGCGCCGCAAAGCCAGGCTATTTTGGCGGTGTTCATGATCCCCTCCGATAAGTGATGACGGTGCGCCAATTATCGGTGTGTCATCATGACGGCATCAATTCACCGGTAGGATTAAGACCTTGGTGGAATGGCCGGCAGACGAGACAAAAGTCAGTCTGCGGAGGACGGCGATCGCCCCCCCCGGCACAGGGGTCCCGCATCGACCGGTCGCATGAATTGCATCGCTCGCTATTGGGAGGCGGCATGTTCGCTTTGCTCAAGCACCCTAGGAATGGGCTTTCGCTGTCGGCTGTTCTGCTGGCAGCGTCCTGGACACCGCCAGCGACAGCCGGCGGGCCGGTGCACGGGGGGCGCGCGGCCGCAATGGGTACGGCTTTCGTCGGGCTGGCCGACGATCTCTCCGCCTTTGCCTACAACCCAGCCGGGCTGGCGCTGCTGAATCCGGAACGCCAGCTCTACGGCGGCGCCACGCTGGTCGCGCCTGCCACCACCTACCGCAATCCGGCCGGCCAGCCCGAATCCACGGAATTACAGATCTTCGCGCCGCCGCATCTGTACTATCTGCCGAAGGCGGCCAGCCCGGACTGGCGCTTCGGCATCGGCGTCTTCGCGCCCTTCGGCGTCGGCGGCCGCAAGTGGAGCAGCCACGGGCTCACCCGCTACGCCTCGACGGAAAGCCTGATCGGCACGCTCGCCATCAACCCGACCCTGGCCGGACGGCTGGCGCCGGCGCTGCATGCCGGATTCGGCCTCGACCTCATGCTGGTCAGGTCGCTGTCCAGGCTCAAGGCGGACCAATCGCTGCTGGGCGCAGGCGACGGCAATGTGAAAATCCAGAGCAGCGGCGCGGGATTGGGCTTCAACGCCGGCTTGCACTACGCGCCCTCGCCTAATTGGAGCATCGGCGCCGCCTATCGCAGCAAAATCCGCGTCAGGCTGAAGGGCGACCTGCACCTGCGCGATCTGGCGCCGCCCCTGCAACCCATCGTCGGCGGTTCGGCGTTCAACAGCGACATCTCCTCGCCGATGACCTTCCCCGACATCATCAGCCTGGGTATCGCCTTCAGGCTGCCGAGGGCCACGCTCACCTTCGACGCGGAGCAGATCCGCTGGTCGAGTTTCAGGAACCAGGAGCTCAACCTCAAGCGCGAAGCGCCGCCGGTTGCCGCGGACAGCAGCACGCCGCTCGACTGGCGCAACATCTGGACGCTGCGCGCCGGCATCGAAGTGCCGTTGTCCGGCGCGACCGCGCTGCGCGCCGGCTACGCCTACGTGCCCTCGCCCATCCCCGAGCACACGCTGAGCCCGGCGGCGCCGGACGGCGCGATGCATCACCTGAGCATCGGCTTCGGCCACAAGCTGCGCGATGGGCTTGCGCTCGATGTTTTCTACACGGCAGGCATCGGCAGGAAAAGAAACGTCGCCAACGCCATTCTGAGCGGCGCGTACGACAATACGACCCACTACGCCGGCGTCAGCATCGCCCAGGCGTTCTGACCCCCCGAAAAGTCAGTCCGCGCGGGACGGCGGCGTCAGCGCTTGCCGCCGAGAATCGAACCGAGCACGCCGCGCACGATCTGCCGGCCCAGGTTGGAGCCGATGGCGCGGGCGGCGCTCGTCACCGCCGCCTCGGCCACCGACTGCCGGCTGCGCCGCGCGCCGCCGCCGAGCAGATCGCCCAGGCCGCCGAGAATGCCGCCCCCGCCTTCTTGAGTCTGCTGCTGCGCCTGGGGCGGCGGGGCGGCCGCGGCCTGCGCCGCCTGCGCCGCGCGCGCCTTGAGGATCTCGTAGGCGGATTCGCGATCCACCGCCTTCTCGTAGGCGCCGGCGACGAGGGAATTCTGGATCAGCTGGCGGCGCTGCGGATCGGTGATGGGGCCGATCTGGCCTTGCGGCGGCACGACGAAGGCGCGCTGCACCACGCCCGGGCGGCCCTTCTCGTCGAGGCAGGAGACCAGCGCCTCGCCGACCCCCAGTTCGGTGATGGCGGCGGCCTCGTCCAGGCTCGGGTTGTCGCGCATGGTTTCGGCGGCCGCCCTGACCGCCTTCTGGTCGCGCGCGGAGAAGGCGCGCAGCGCGTGCTGGACGCGGTTGCCGAGCTGGGAGAGCACCTTGTCCGGCACGTCGGCCGGGTTCTGCGTGACGAAGTAGACGCCGACGCCCTTCGAGCGGATCAGCCGCACCACCTGCTCGATCTTGTCGACCAGCGCCGCCGGCGCATCGGTGAACAGCAGGTGCGCCTCGTCGAAGAAGAACACCAGCTTCGGCTTGTCGAGGTCGCCCGCCTCGGGCAGGTTCTCGAACAGCTCGGAGAGCAGCCACAGCAGCAGCGTCGCGTACATCTTCGGCGACTGCATCAGGCGGTCGGCCGAGAGGATGTTGATGATGCCGTGCCCGCGGTCGGTCTGGATCAGGTCGGCGATGTCGAGCATCGGCTCGCCGAACAGCTTCTCGCCGCCCTGCGATTCGAGCGCCAGCAGGCCGCGCTGGATGGCGCCGATCGAGGCCGCCGAGACATTGCCGTACTCGGTGGTGAACTGTTTGGCGTTCTCGCCGACGAAGGCGAGCATGGCGCGCAGGTCCTTGAGATCCAGCAGCAGCAGGCCGTTGTCGTCGGCGACCTTGAACACCAGGTTGAGCACGCCACCCTGGGTTTCGTTGAGGTCGAGCATGCGCCCGAGCAGCAGCGGCCCCATGTCGGAGATGGTGGCGCGCACCGGATGGCCGGCCTCGCCGAACGGGTCCCACAGGGTGACGGGATAGCCCTGGTGGGCGAAGCCCTCGAGCTTCAGCAGCGCCACCCGCTCGGCCACCTTGGCGTTGCCGCCGCCGGGCTGGGAGATGCCGGAGAGGTCGCCCTTGACGTCGGACATGAAGCAGGGCACGCCGATCGCGGAGAAGTGCTCCGCCAGCGTCTGCAGGGTGACGGTCTTGCCGGTGCCGGTGGCGCCGGTGATGAGGCCGTGGCGGTTGGCCATCTGCGGCAGCAGGGCGAGCTCCTGCTCGCCGGATTTCGCAATGACGAGCGGCTGGGCCATCTTGCGTCTCCCGTGAAGGTAAAATCGCATTTTAGCAGCGCAGTCCAACGCGCAGTCCAATGGAATGCCCGACATGGCCGCACCCGCAACCCGGCTGAAGCTCGACCAGCAGGCCCTGCTGCCTGCCGACCCCCATGCCGGCCCGGCGGCCTGCCACGCCGCCCTGGCCAGCGGCGGAGCCGACTTCCTGCAGCTGATCCTCGCCCAGGGCCTCGGCCCCCTCTGGCACCACCGCCTGCAGACGGGCGGCCGGCTCGACGCCCTGCCGCAGGACGCCGCCGAGGCGCTGCGCGAGGCGCGCCTGTCGGCCGCGGGCGGCTACCTGGCGCAACGGGCGGCGCTCGATCGACTCGATCGCCTGTTCGAGGCGGCAGGCATCGCCTGGCTGGTGATGAAAGGCGCGCATGTGCGCGAGTGCGTCTATCCCGACCCTGCGCTGCGGCCCGCCGGCGACATCGACATCCTGGTCGCGCCCGCCGACCGGCGCCGCGCCGCGCTCGCCCTCCTCGACGCCGGCTACGCCGTGCACGCCGAGCCGGCCAACATCAGCCACGAGGCGACCTTCAGCCACGGCGGCGTCGACATCGACCTGCACTGGCACATCCTGCGCCCCGGCCGCACCCGCGTCGGCCTGACCGAACAGCTGCTGGAACGACGGCAGCGCAGCGGCGGCCAGTGGGGACCGTCCGACGGCGATACCCTGTTCCTGATGCTGACGCACCCGGCGTTCGCCAAGTACGTCTGCTCGCCCAACATGGGGCTGGGGCGCGTGGCGGATTTCCTGCTGTGGCTGCAGCAGCGGCCCGCCGACTGGCCCGGGGTCGTGAAGCAGCTCGACGACGCCGGCCTGAAGACCGCCGCCTGGGCCATGCTGAGCTGGTTCCGCCTGCTGGCGCCGGCGGCGCTGCAGGCGACGCTCGACGCCTGGCGCGGCAGCGTGCGTCCCGGCCGCCTGCGCGCCGCCTACCTGCGGCAGTGGCTGCTGCGCGACCTGCCCGGGCGCTGGCTGCAGCGCCCCTTGCTGATCCAGTTCGGCTTCACCCTGCCGCTGCACGACCGGCCGGGCGACGCGCTGCACGCGCTCAGGGGCGTGCGCCAGGCGCGCAAAAACCGCCAGCACGATCTCGGCCTGCTGCTGGGCGAGGGCACGTGAAACCCGCCGGCCTGCGGCTGCTGCTCGGCTACGCCCGGCCCTACCGCGCGGCGCTCGCCCTCTGCGCCCTGCTGATGCTGGCCGAAAGCGCGCTGGCGCTGGCGGTGCCGTGGCTGGGCGGGCGGCTGGCCGGCAGCCTGCTGGCGGATGCGGCTGCCATGACGGGCCCGATCCTGCTGGCGCTGCTGGCGCTGTTCGCCGCCCAGGCGCTGCTCAAGTTCGGCAACAGCTACCTGATGAGCCGCAGCGCCGAGCACCTCCTCGCCGACCTGCGCATCCGCCTCTACGACCACCTGCAGGCGCTGCCGCTGGGCTTCTACCACCAGCGCCGCCAGGGCGAGATCCTCTCGCTCCTGACCAACGACGTCGGTCACCTCAGCGGCTACGTCAGCGGCACCCTGCTCAGCCTGGTGCCGCTGCTGCTGACCGTCGCCGGCGCGGTGCTGATGATGCTGCGCATAGACGCGCGGCTGGCGCTGTTCGTCACCCTGCTGGTGCCGCTGTTCTACCTGCTGCTGAAGATCCTCGGCCGCCGCCTGCGCCCGCTCGCCGGCCAGCTGCAGGACGCCCACGCCGAGGCCTTCGCCACCGCCGAGGAAAACCTCGGCATGCTGCCGGCGATCAAGACCTTCACGCGCGAGCCGCAGGAGTCGGCGCGCTACCGGCAGAAGATCCAGCGCATCCTGCACCTCAGCGCCGAGCAGCGGCGCATCCATGCCGGGCTGGGGCCGCTGCTGCAGTTCCTCGCCGCCGCCGGCATGGTGTTCGTGCTGTGGGGCCTGAGCGGACAGATGGCGACGCGCGCGCCCGCCGACATGGTGAGCTTCCTGCTCTACGCGGCGCTGCTGACGCGCCCCGTCGGCGCGCTGGCCGACGTCTACGGCCAGACGCAGCAGGCGCGCGGCGCCCTGCAGCGCCTCGGGCAGGTGCTCACCGAGCGCCCCGAGCCGTTCGCCCAGGCCGGCCACGCCCTCGCCGCGGTGCGCGGCGACATCGAGTTCCGCGACGTCGGCTTCGCCTACCCCGGGCGCACGCCCGTGCTGGAACGCTTCAGCCTGCGCATCGCCGCCGGCGAGACCGTCGCCATCACCGGCGAGAACGGCGCCGGCAAGAGCACGCTCGCGCACCTGCTGATGCGCCTCAACGAGCCCGACGCCGGGCAGATCCTCATCGACGGCAGCGACATCGCCGGCGTCGGCCTCGCCAGCCTGCGCAGCCGCATCGGCGTGGTGCCGCAGCACGTGCTGCTGTTCAACGGCAGCGTGCGCGACAACATCGGCTACGGCCGGCCCGATGCCGACGCCGCCGCCATCGCCCACGCCGCCCGGCTGGCGCAGGCGCACGACTTCATCCTGCGGCTGCCCGACGGCTACGACACCCTCATCGGCGACCAGGGCGTGCGCCTCTCCGGCGGCCAGCGCCAGCGCATCGCCCTCGCCCGCGCCCTGCTCAAGGACCCGCCGATCCTCATCCTCGACGAGGCCACCGCGATGTTCGATCCCGCCGGCGAGCGCGAATTCCTGCAGGACTGCCGCGAGGTGCTCCGCCAGCGCACCGTGCTGCTGATCACCCACCGCCCGGCGAGCCTGGCGCTGGCCGACCGCGTGGTGCGGCTGGCGGGCGGCCATATAATCGCCGCAGCCGCCGATGCCCGCTGACCCGTCCATGACCGGCAAGCTGCGAAAATTCCTCGCCCTGTCCGGCGCCGAGCAGCGCGTGCTGCTGGCCGCCGCCGCGCTGCTGCCGCTGTTCCGGGCCGGGCTGCGCGTCTTCGGCTTTGCGCGCCTGCGCGCCTGGATCGAGCGCGCCCCTGCGGGCGCAGGAAAATCGCCTTCCCTCGACGAGCTGTGCGCCCTCGGCGCCCTGGTGAACGCCGCCGCCCACCACACGCTCGGCCCCGCCAACTGCCTGACGCGCTCGCTGTATCTGGTGTGGCGGCTGCGGCGCGAGGGCATCGACTGCCAGCTGCGCATCGGCGTGCGCCTCAACGACGGCGTGCTCGACGGCCACGCCTGGGTCGAATGCGCCGGCGTGCCGATCAACGACCGGCGTGACGTCGGCGCTGACTTTTCCGCCTTCGACGCGCCGCTGCCGCCCGGCCGCTTCTCCGCCCCATGAGCGCCATCGCCTCGGCCGGGCTTCAGGCCAACCCCGTTTCGATGGCGAGCCAGCGCTTGTCGCACCCGCCCCCACCGCAGCGCCTGCTCTGGAATGCGCGATTGATTCGCGTTTTATGGCCGGCGAAAACATATCGCCGGGCGACGCCCACAGGCGCTTGCGGCGCGTGTATATTCTCGTCAGCAGCAGCACTGAGGCCTTGGAATTCCAGCGCATAAGCCCGGCGGAGAGTCTGATCGAGATGGTCAGACACGCCTTCCTGCCGGACATCGAAGCACAGGCGATGCTGGCAGCACGTTGCGACGAACGGTCCGGCCTGGCGCAACTGCCGATCTTCTGCCGGCGCGGCTACCCGCGGCGATTCGAGGCCTTGCTGCAAGTCCGCCAGACCATCATCGAGCACGCGACGCAAGGGAGCAAGGACGCATGAAAACGAGCGACAGGGTGACGATTCCGCCGCAGGTCATGGCGCGCCAGGTGGGCGAGGAAACCGTCATCCTCGACCTGCCGAGCGGCACCTATTTCGGCCTCGACCCGATCGGCGCCCGCATGTGGCAGCTGATGGGCGAAGGCAGGACCCTCGGGGAAGTCTGCGAGGCGATGCTGGAGGAGTACGATGTCAGCCGCGATGCGCTCGAGCACGACATCCTGGAGCTGGCGCAGAAGCTGCTGGCGCAGAAGCTGGTGAGCCTCGGCTAGGCCCGCAGGCGCAGAGGCTGAAGGGATCCCCCATGAAGGCATTGGCTGCTGCACGGACGGCGCTGCTGCTGGCGGCTGCCGCCCTGGCGCCCGCCGCCGGCGCGGCGCCGGCGGAGAAGGCGCCGGCGGTGAAGGCGGCGAGACCTGCGATGACGGCGCTGCCGACGGACTCCAAAGTCTTCAAGGGTGACTTCGACGGCATGCAGCAGCGGCGCGCGATCCGCGTCGCCGTCCCCTACAGCCGCACGCTGTTCTTCAACGACCGCGGCCAGCAGCGCGGCCTGACGGCGATGGCGATCGGCGAATTCGAGCAGTGGCTGAACCGCAAGTACAAGACGGGCGCCCACCGGATTATCGTGTTCGCCCATCCGGTCACCCGCGACCGCCTGCTGCCGATGCTGCAGGAGGGCAAGGCCGACATCGCCGCCGGCAACCTGACGATCACGCCGGAGCGCAGCGCCCAGGCGGATTTTTCCGCCCCGCTGGCCGACAACGTCAGCGAAGTGGTGGTGACCGGCCCGGCCTCGCCGCCGCTGGCCAGGCTCGAGGACCTGGCGGGGAAGGAAGTGCATGTGCGGCCATCGAGCAGCTACCACCAGAGCCTGAAGCGGCTGAACGAGCGCTTTCGCAAGGAGGGCCGGCCGCCGATGGCGCTGCGGCTGGTGCCGGACGCCCTCGAGGACGAGGACATGATGGACATGCTGAACGCCGGCCTGCTCGGCATCATCGTCGTCGACGACTGGAAGGCGCGGATGTGGGCGAGCCTGCTGCCGGGGCTGAAGGTCAACGAGACACTGAAGCTGAGCGAGGGCGGCAGGATCGCCTGGGCCTTCCGCCGCAACAGCCCGCAGCTGGCGGCGGTCGTCAATGAATTCCTGGCCTACCAGCGCAAGACCATGGGCTCGGCGGCGCAGCGGATGCCCGGCCTCGAAAAATACCTGAAGGCGCTGGGCAAGCCGACCGCGGATGCCGACTGGCTGCGCTTCGAGCAGTCGCTGCAGCATTTCAAGACCTACGGCGAGCGCTACAGCTTCGACTACCTGATGATGGCGGCGCAGGGCTACCAGGAATCGCGGCTCAACCAGGCGGCCAAGAGCCCGGTGGGCGCCGTCGGCATCATGCAGCTGATGCCGGCCACCGGCGCCGAGATGAAGGTGGGGGACATCCGCCAGGCCGAGCCGAACGTGCATGCCGGCATCAAGTACATGCGCCAGCTGATCGACGTCTATTTCGACGATGCCGACTTCGACGAGACCAACCGCACGCTGTTCGCGTTTGCCGCCTACAATGCCGGCCCCGGCCGCATCGCCCGGCTGCGCAAGGAAGCCGAGCGGGAGGGGCTGGACCCGGACCAGTGGTTCAACAACGTCGAGCTGATCGCCGCCAAGCGCGTCGGCCAGGAAACCGTCGGCTACGTGCGCAACATCTTCAAGTATTACGTCGCCTACAAGCTGCAGCTGGAGACGCTGGCGACGCGGCGGTCGCTGCTGCAGCAAGGCGGCATGCCGGGGATGAAATGAGCCGCGGCAGCGGCCCGCCGGCAAAAAACCGTTAAAGTTAGCATTCGAGTACAGGCAGGGGAGCACGATGGCAGGACATTCGAAGTGGGCCAACATCCAGCACCGCAAGGGGCGCCAGGATGCCAAGCGCGGCAAGGTCTTCACCAAACTCATCAAGGAAATCACCGTCGCCGCGAAGATGGGCGGCAGCGATGCCGACAGCAATCCGCGGCTGCGCCTGGCGATGGACAAGGCCTTCGACAACAACATGTCGAAGGACACCGTCGAGCGCGCCATCAAGCGCGGCGCCGGCGAGCTGGACGGCGCCAGCTACGAGGAAATCCGCTATGAGGGCTATGGCATCGGCGGCGCCGCGGTGATGGTCGACTGCCTCACCGACAACAAGACGCGCACCGTCGCCGAGGTGCGCCACGCCTTCGCCAAGAACGGCGGCAACCTCGGCGCGGAAGGCGCGGTCGCCTTCCAGTTCAGGCACTGCGGCCAGTTCATCTTCGCCCCCGGCACCAGCGAGGACAAGGCGATGGAGGCGGCGCTCGACGCCGGCGCCGAGGACGTCGTCACCAACGACGACGGCAGCATCGAGGTGATCAGCGCGCCGCAGGACTTCCACGCCGTCAAGGCCGGCCTGGAAAGGGCCGGCCTCAAGGCGGAGCTGGCCGACATCACCTTCAAGCCGCTCAACGACACCGAGCTCGCCGGCGAGGATGCGGCGAAGATGCAGAAGCTGCTCGACGCCATCGACATGCTCGACGACGTGCAGGAAGTCTACACAACCGCAGTCATGGACGCGTGAGCAGCGAGCCCCTCCGCATCCTCGGCATCGACCCCGGCCTCAGGATCACGGGCTTCGGGCTGATCGAGAAGGCCGGCAGCAGGCTCGCCTACCTCGGCAGCGGCTGCGTCAGGGCGCCGGAGGACGGCAGCCTGCCGCTGCGCCTGAAGGCCATCCTCGACGGCCTGCGCGAGGTGATCGCCGAATACCGGCCGCAGCAGGTGGCGGTCGAGATCGTCTTCGTCAACGTCAATCCGCAGTCCACCCTGCTGCTCGGCCAGGCGCGCGGCGCCGCCATCTGCGCTGCGGTGGACGCCGAGCTGCCGGTGGCCGAGTACACCGCCCTGCAGGTGAAGAAGGCGGTGGTCGGCAACGGCCACGCCGCCAAGGAGCAGGTGCAGCACATGGTGCGGCGGCTGCTCGTCCTGCCCGGCGACCCGAGCCCGGATGCGGCCGATGCGCTCGCCTGCGCCATCTGCCACGCCCACGGCGGCCAGGGCCTGGGGGCGCTGTCCACCGCCGGCCTGCGCCTGCGCGACGGCCGCCTGCGATAATGCCGGCGCCGCACAACCGCCCCCTTTCCGGAGCCCTGCCATGATCGGCCGACTGACCGGCATCCTCGTCGAAAAGAACCCGCCGCAGATCACGCTCGACGTCGCCGGCGTCGGCTACGAGCTCGACGTGCCGATGAGCACCTTCTACAGCCTGCCGGCCACCGGCGAGAAAGTGGCCCTGCACACCCACCTGGCGGTGCGCGAGGACGCCCACCAGCTGTTCGGCTTCGCCACCGAGGCCGAGCGCAGCGCCTTCCGCCAGCTGCTGAAGATTTCCGGCGTCGGCGCGCGCACGGCGCTGGCGCTGCTCTCCGGCCTGTCGGTGGCCGAGCTCGCGCAGGCGGTGGCGGCGCAGGAGCCCGGCCGCCTGACGAAGATTCCCGGCATCGGCAAGAAGACGGCGGAGCGCCTGCTGCTGGAA
>CAJPFL010000044.1 GCA_905339315.1 Rhodocyclaceae bacterium | reverse complement strand
AGGTCGGCCTTGATCGTCTCGTCCGGATCGAGGTGCTTGAAGAGCATGGTCTTGAACGGCCGCAGCATGAACTGCTGGTTCATCTTCACCATGCCCCACTGCTTGTCGCAGAGCACGATGTAGATCACCTGCGCCTTGTTGCGCACCGCCGTCTCGACTTCCTGCGAATGGAAGCCCATGGCGCCGTCGCCGATGATGCAGCACACCGGCTTGCCCGGCCGCGCCAGCGCCGCCGCCACCGCCTGCGACGTGCCGGCGCCGAGCATGCCGAACTTGAAGGTCGAGATCACCGTGTTTGGCACCGTCACCTGGTGGTAGAACATCGCCCAGATGGTGGCGTTGCCGCCGTCGGCCACGAGCACCGAATCCTCGGGGAACACCTCGCGGCAGGCCGCCCCGATGTGGGCCGGATGCATCGGCACCGCCATGTCCGACAGGGCCTTGTCCCAGCCGGCGCGCTCCTCCTGCATGGTCCTGCCATAGCCGGCGACGCGGGCGCGGCGGCCGTCGAGCCGCATCTCGCCCTTGCGCCGCTCGAGCTCGTCGCCGAGCAACTCGAGGAAGCGCTTCGCATCGGCGAGGATGGCGAGGTCGGCCGGCTTGTTCAGGCCCAGCATGTCGCCGTCGAGGTCGACCTGGATGGTCTTCTGCTCGGAGGGATGGCGCCAGTACGGCGGCTTGCCCCACCAGTCGGTCTCGCCGACGCGCGTGCCGATGATCAGCGCCACGTCGGCCTCGTTGCGCACGGTGTGGTTGAGCTTGACGTGCGGCATGGTGATGGCCAGCGGCGAGGTCTCGTCCAGCAGGCCGCGCGCCGCCCAGCTCGTCGTCAGCGGCGCATGCAGCAGTTCCGCCACGCGGCGCAGGGCGTCGTAGGCGCCGGCATGGATGATGCCGCTGCCGGCGTGGATCATCGGCGCCTCGGCGGCGATCAGCATCTGCGCCGCACGCGCCACCTGCTCCGCCGTCGGCGTCACCGGGTCCATGTGGCGGTACTGGTGCGGCGCCCAGAACGCCACGTCGGCCTTCACCTTGCCGTTCATGATGGTTTCCGGCACGTCGACGTGCACCACGCCGGGCCGCCCCTCATAACTCTTGCGCAGGGCCTTCCTCACCAGCTCCGGCACGCGATCGAATGACGACACGGCCGAACTCCACTTGGCGATCTTGCCGATGACGCCGCTCTGGTCGAAGCATTGGTAGCTGCCGCCGCGGTCGGGATACATGATGCTCGGCCGGCGCGCGCTGGTGATCGCCAGCACGCGGTTGCCGTCGGCCTGCTCGACGACGAGGCCCGGCAGGAGGTTGGCCACCCCCGGCCCGTTGCTGGCCATGCACACGCCGAGCCTGCCGGTCAGCCGCGCGTAGGTGCCGGCCATGTGCGCGGCACAGGTCTCGTGGCGCGGCGTGACGATCTCGATGCCGAGCCGGTGCAGCGCCGAATAGAAGCCGAAATACGTGCCGTCGATGATGCCGAACACCTTCTCGACGCCTTCCTTCTGCAACATGCGGGCGATCACCTCGCCGCCGCTGATTTCCGCCATTCTGTTATCTCCTCACATGCAATTCTTGTATTTTTCCAGCAGCCGCAGCGGCTTCCTCAGCGCGTCGCGGCGGAACGGGTCGCCCAGCTCGCGCGTCACCATCATCTCCAGCCGGGTGGTCCTGCCGTCCTTCTGCGCCGCGCAGGCGGCGGCGAGCGCCGGCCCGGCGTCGGAGAGCTTGTCGACGACGATGCCCTCCGCGCCCATGGCGCGGGCGATCGCGGCAAAGCTCGGGTTGTCCAGGTTGGAGCCGACGAAGCGGTTGCCGTAAAAGTCCACCTGGTTCTTCTTCTCGGCGCCCCATTGCCGATTGTGGAACACCACCGCCGTCACCGGAATCTTCTCGCGCACGCAGGTGAGGAGTTCGCCGAAGCTCATGCCCCAGGCGCCATCGCCGACGTAGGCCACGGCCGGACGCTCCGGTGCGGCCAGCTTGGCGCCGATGATGGCCGGAAAGGCGTAGCCGCAGTTGCCGAAGCTCATCGCCGCAAAGAAGCTGCGCGGCCGATCGAAGCGCAGGTAGCTGTTGGCCACCGAGCAGATGTTGCCGATGTCGGTGGACACCATGGCGTCGGTGGGCATGGCCCTCTCCAGCGCGCGCAGCATCTGGCGCGGGTGCATGGCCGGGCTGTCTTTGGCCACCTCCAGGCTCCACGGGTCGCGCTCCTGCGGCCAGGCGTCCAGCTCGGCTTCCCAGGCGGCCTTTTCCTGCGCGATCTCGGTGCGGCGCTGCTCGCGATTCGCGGCGCAGGCCAGCGCGCGCGACTTCAGGCGCATCTGCAGCGCCTCGGCCGCCGTCCTTGCGTCGGCGCACAGGCCCACGGAGATCTTCTTCACCAGCCCGAGCATCTTCGCGTCGGCGTCGACCTGGATGATCTTCGCGCCTTTCGGCCAGTAGTCGAGGCCGTGCTGCGGCAGCGTGCCGAAGGGTCCGAGGCGCGTGCCCAGGGCCAGCACCACGTCGGCCCGGGCGATCAGCTTCATGCCGGCCTTCGAGCCCTGGTAGCCGAGCGGGCCGCAGCACAGCGGATGCGCCGCCGGGAAGGCGTCGTTGTGCAGGTAGCTCGTCACCACCGGGGCGTCGAGCAGCTCGGCCAGGCGCACGCAGGCCTCCACGCCGTCGGCCATGACCACGCCGCCGCCGGAAACGATCACCGGGAATTTCGCTTGCGCCAGCAGCGCCGCCGCCTCGTCGAGGCTGTGCTCGCCGCCGGCGCCACGCTCGATGCGGATCGGCAGCGCGATGTCGTAGTCGGCTTCGCCGTAGAAATGGTCGCGTGGGATGTTGAGCTGGGCCGGTCCCATCTCCAGCATGGCGCGGTCGAAGCAGCGCGCGGCGAGCTCGGCCATTCTTTGCGGCCCGCTGACATGGGCCTGGAATTTGGTGATCCTCGAGAAGATCGGCAGCTGCTCGGTTTCCTGGAAGCCGCCCAGGCCCATTGTCGTGCTGCCGGTCTCCGGCGTGATCACCACCAGCGGGCTGTGCGCCCAGTAGGCGGCGGCCACCGCCGTGACGAAGTTGGTGACGCCCGGGCCGTTCTGCGCGATGCAGACGCCATGGCGGCCGCAGACGCGCGCATAGCCGTCGGCCATGTGCGCCGCGCCCTGCTCGTGCACCGTCGGGATGAAGCGGATGCCGGCCGCCGGGAACAGGTCGAGCGCGTCCATGTAGGCCGAGCCGACGATGCCGAAGACGTCACGCACCCCCTGCGCCACCAGCGTTTCCACCAGCGCCTCGCTCGGCGTCATGCGCCGGCCCGTCGCTGCATTCAGGCTGCCTGCCATGCCCCCTCCTGGATCTTGTTGTCGCAGAATCATTGCACAACGCGATTTTTATGGCAATAATGAAACTGTTTATCTCTTTTTATGGATTTCTGCAGATATGCCTGGCAATAGCGACGAGCAGCACAACTCCTCCACCCTGCGGGCCATCGCCGTCCTCGAAGCCATCGCCGCTGCCGACGGGCCGATCGGACTGGTTGAGCTGATGGACGCAACCGGCCTGCCCAAGCCGACCGTGCACCGCATTGTCGGCCTGCTGCTGGATGCCGGGCTGCTGCTGCGCGAAGCCGAGGGCAAGCGCTACGCCCCCGGGCCGCGTCTGGCTTCGCTCGGGCTTGCCGCGCTGACCCACGTCGCCTGGCGCGCGCCGCGCCACGCCATCCTCAAGTCGCTGGTCGCCGAAATCGGCGAGACTTGCAACCTCACCCTGCTCGACGGCACCGAGGTGGTTTACCTCGACCGCGTCGAGGCCGCCTGGCCGCTGCGCCTGCACTTCCAGACCGGCTCGCGCGTGCCGGCCCACTGCAGCGCCAGCGGCAAGCTGCTGCTGGCGCTGCTGCCGTCGCGCGAGCGCAAACGCATCCTCGAAGCCCTGCCGTTCTCGTATCACACCGACCATACCATCACCCGCCGGCGCGACCTGGAAGTCGCGTTGAAGCGCATCCGCAGCGAGCGGCTCAGCACCGACGACGAGGAATACCTCGACGGCACGGTGTGCGTCGCGGTGCCCGTCGAAAGCGACAAGCGCCGGGTGCCGGCGGCGCTGGCGGTGCACGCCCCGACCAGCCGCATGACGCTCAAGCAGGCCTTGCAATGCGTGCCGGCGCTGCGCCGGGCGGCGGCCCGGCTGGCCGAATCGTTTCCGGAATAGCATTCCTTGCGCCCGGTCAAGCCCGGCGCTTTTTCCCCGGGGATAAAATGAACGCAATGATGACAACCAGGGGGGGTGAAATGGGACGCGTACAAGGCAAGGTGGCGATCGTCACCGGGGCGGCGCAGGGCATCGGCCGCGCCACCGCGCTGCTGCTGGCGCGCGAGGGCGCTGCGGTGGCCGTGACCGACTTGAACGGCAAGGACGCCGAGGCGGTCGCCGAGCAGGTCCGCGCCGCAGGCGGCAAGGCGCAGGCCTGGCCGCTCGACGTCTCGAAGGAAGCCGAGGTCGCGGCCACCTTCGCCGAGGTGGCGAAGGCATTCGGGCGGCTCGACATCCTGGTGAACAACGCCGGCATCTCCGGCGCCAACGGCACCGTCGAGGAAATCTCCGAAGCCGAGTGGGACAAGGTGATGAACACCAACGCCAAGAGCGTGTTCCTGTGCACCAAGCATGCCGTGCCGCTGCTGCGCCGCGCCGGCGGCGGCAGCATCGTCAACCTCTCCTCGGTGTATGGCATCGTCGGCTCGCACAACGTCGCCGCCTACCATGCCTCGAAGGGCGCCATCCGCATCATGAGCAAGACCGACGCGCTGGCCTTCGCCGAGGACCGCATCCGCGTCAATTCCGTGCATCCCGGCTTCATCTGGACGCCGATGCTGGAGGCCGGCGCCCAGGTGCCCGGCGTCGCGCCGGAGGCGGTGCACAGCGCCATGGCCAAGCTGCACCCGCTCGGCACGCTGGGCGAACCGGACGACGTCGCCCACGGCATCCTCTATCTCGCCTCGGACGAGGCCAAGTTCGTCACCGGCAGCGAGCTGGTGATCGACGGCGGCTACACGGCGCGCTAGCGGGGGCCGGAAAGGAAACCGGCCAGGGCAGCCGCAAGGAACTGCAACCTGGCCGGTCAGGCGATTCGCGCCAGATCCTATTGAAGCTGGCTATCCACGCTGTAGACCGTGCCGCCCCAGCTGGCCTGGACGGCCAGGCCCGATTCGGGAACCTGGTAGACGCTGATGGTCGGATTGAAGGAGCGCACCAGGCCGTCCTTGCCGGTGCTGACGGTGGCGCTGAGGTCGCCGCCCAGCCCGCCGGCCAGCGTGAACTGGCTCATGGCTTCCTTGCTCTTGAAGACGAAGACCTGATACAGGCGCTGCTTGCCGACGCCCGGGCCGGTGCCGGCGCGCACGCTCAGCATGAAGGTCGGCTTCTTGGTGGCGTTGTCGATCATCACCCCCTTGCCCTTCTGCCCGACGAAGAGGATGGCGTAGATGGCGGTGATGTCGAACACGGCATAGCCCGCCGCCTGCTCGACTTCCTGGCGCGCTTCCGGGGTGATCTTGTAGAGCTTTTCCAGCGCCGTCTCCGCCAGCTTGAGGCGCGCGCTGCGCTCGGCTTCCTTCTCCTCCGGTGTCAGGGCTTCGGCCTTCTGGGCATTCGATTGCGCCAGGGCGGGATGCCCTCCGCCCAGGGCAAGGGCGAGCCCGAGGGCCAAAACCCGCATGAAGTTTCCGTTGTTGCTTGTCATGTCTCTTTACCTTTCCGTTCCGTTTTTTGCTTGCGGCAGGGTCACTTGGCCAGCGGCACTTCGCCGGCGAGCTCGTACTTGACGATGGCGCGGATCTTGTTCTCGATCTGCAGGTAGCGCGTGACCTTCACCCCCGGCAGCACCTTGTCGAGGCGCTTGGCGAAGGTGCGCTTGAGCCGGACCTCGGCCTCTTCCGCCCCCAGGTAGCGATCCATCAGCGCGCGCGCGCGGGCATCCGTCAGCTTGCCGGCATTGTGCATGCGGGCGTAGTCGGCAATGATGGTGCCCAGCTGCTCGTTGATCTTTTGCAGCTCGGCCTGGTAGGCGTCGTAGATCGGCCAGAAGGCCTTCGACTCGGCGTCGGTGAGCGCCATGTTCGCCGCGACGATGAGCTTCTTGTCGCCCATCATCTTCTCGCGCAGGATGCGCATGTTGTCGGCCTCGGCGTTCTGCGCGGCTGCCGGCAGCGGGGCCAGCAGGGCGAGACCCAGCAGCAAGGGAGTCAGGAATCGTTTCATGTCGGGTATTCCGTACGGTGAAAAGGGCAGTGATTATCCCACGATTCCCCCATGCCGGCAGGCCGCCGCCCCACTGCCCGGCGCGTGCAGGATAATATTCCCTCCCTATGCAGGATTCCGAGATCACCCCATTGAAAGCGGCGGCCGCGCGGCTGGCCGCATTCGTCGACCGTCTGCGGCCGTCCTCGATCGCAGACGCGGAGGCGGCCGCCTACAATATCCGCCGCGAGATCGCGCACCTGGCCGAGCGGCGACAGGAGGCTGAAGCGTTGCGCGCCGATGTGCTGCGTCTGCTCGTCCGGCCCGGCATACAGTCCTTCTATGCCGAAAGCGGCGTGCGCTCGGGCATGGGTTTCTGGCTCGAATTGAAGCAGCGCCTCGGACGGCGGCTGCTTCCGTCTCCCCAGGAACTGGGACCGGGCGATCTCCTGCGCATCGTTTTTCGCCGTCCGCAGGATTACCGCTGGGCGGTGGCGGTCGATGACGCGCTCTGGAGCGAACTGGCCCGATCGCTCGGGCTGGGCCGGCCCGGCGACACGCCAGCGGCAAAGGGCGACCCTGCCCTGATCAGCCTGCTCGGAGGCGTCCGCCTCCTCTCCTACCGGCTGGCCGGCACGGCGCTCGACCGCGAACTGCTGCGCGCCGAACCCCCGCTCGAGCGCCACGAGTCGCCCTTCCTCGCCCAGAATGCCGCGCTGTTGCCGCTGTTCGAGCGCGCGCGCGCCGGCGGCGCCCTGCCCGGGCCCGAGGACGTGCGCGACATCGACGTGCTGCTGGCGCAATGCGACGAGACCATCGCCCGCGTGCGCCGCCGCGCCTGCGAGAACGGCATCAGCCTGCGCCTCACCTACCTGCTTGCGCTCTTGCGCCAGCTGGTCGAGCGCCAGCGCCTGCTGCTCGATTTCATCGCCGCCGAAGACCGGCCGGCGCAGGCCGTGCCCCTGGCCAAGACGCTGCTCGCCGCAGAACAGACGCGCGACCACGTCGGCAGGTTCCTCGGCGAAAATGTCAGCCTGCTGGCACGCAACGTCACGGACCGCGCCGGCGACCGCGGCGAACACTACATCGCCGAGGACCGGGGCGCGTGGTGGACGATGGCGCGCAGCGCCGCCGGCGGCGGCGCGATCATCGCCCTTCTCGCCCTGATCAAGACCAAGCTCGCCATGCTGCACCTGCCGCCGCTGACCGAGGGCATCCTGTTCGGCCTCAATTACGGCCTCGGCTTCCTGCTGATCCACCTGCTCGGTTTCGTCGTCGCCACCAAGCAGCCGGCGATGACCGCCGCCGCCATCGCGGCCACGCTCGAGGAAACCCGCCCGCGCGAAATGGGGCGGCTCGTCGACCTGGCGCAGAACGTCCTGCGCACCCAGTTCGTCGCCGTCCTCGGCAATGTCGCCCTGGCCCTGCCGGCGGCCTGCCTCATCGGCTACCTCTGGCCGCCGCTGTTCGGAGAGACGGTGGCTCCGGTACACAAGGTGACCCGCATGGTTGACGAGATCGATCCCCTGCGCAGCGGCGCGCTGCTCTTCGCCGCCATCGCCGGCGTCGGCCTCTTCCTGTCGGGACTGGTCTCGGGCTACTTCGACAACCAGGCCAGGTACGACCAGCTTTCCCGGCGCGTCGCCGCGGCGCACTGGATCGCCTGGCTCGGGCCGGAGCGCGCCGGCCGCATCGGTGCCTTCGTCGACGCGCACTACGGCGCCATCTTCGGCAACCTCTTCTTCGGCATGTACCTCGGCATCGCCAGCGTGCTCGACACCCTCACCGGCCTGCCCATCGACATCCGCCACGTGGCGTTCTCCAGCGCCAACCTGGGCCTGGCGCTGAGCACCCTCGGCTACGCGGCGCTGGCCGACCTCCTGCCCTGGGCGCTGGCCGGCATTTTCGGCATCGCCCTGATGAACCTGGCCGTCAGCTTCGGCCTGGCGCTGTACGTCGCCATGAAGTCCATGCGCCGGGGCACGCCGCAGATCCTGAGACTGGCCGTCCTGCTGCTGCAGCGCTTCGCGCGTCACCCCTTCTCGTTCTTCATGCCGCCGCCGCGGGCACCCGTGCCCTGATGCGCGTGCGGCGGCGCGGGCAGCCGGGGCTGCGCGGGGACTAAGGCGACGAGTGGGGATCGGCAAGGATGTTCGTCTTCCCTGCCGGGGCGGTGCCGGTGATCAGCGTCGATGCCGCGGCGGGCCGGACGGCGTGCGCCCTTCGATGTGGCGGAAGCAGATGCGCCCCTTGCTCAGATCGTAGGGGGAGATTTCCAGGGACACCTTGTCGCCGGCGATGATGCGGATGTGGTGCTTGCGCATCTTGCCGGCAGTGTACGCCACGAGGTTGTGGCCGTTGTCGAGCGTGACGCGGAAACGGGAGTCGGGCAGCACCTCCATCACCACGCCGTTCATTTCGATCAGTTCTTCCTTGGCCATGGCCGTGCCTCCAGGGTAGTTCCGAAAAAAAGCCCGGCGCAGGCCGGGCTCTTCCGGTAGGGAAGACGGCACGGCGCTGGGCCATGCCGCATTCACTCTTCGCTCAGTCCGCCGCGCGGATGTTCGACGCCTGCTGGCCCTTCGGGCCGGCGGTGATGTCGAAGCTGACCTTCTGGCCTTCCTTGAGGGTCTTGAAACCCTGGCCCTGAATCGCGGAGAAATGGGCGAAAAGATCCTCGCCACCCGCTTCCGGGGTGATGAAGCCGAAGCCCTTCGAATCGTTGAACCACTTCACGGTACCTGTTGCCATAACTTGAATTTCCTTAATGAACAAAATAGGGGTTGCCCCCGGGGAGGGCGAAGCTCAAGACGGCAGGGTGGTGAAGGGAGAAATACCGCGGAACCGCGGGTACTGAACCAGACAACAACAGCGCTACTTGAAGATCGCTGGCGCGCACTATGCACTGATTCGCCTGCAATAGCAAATAAACTTTCCGGGCCGGCCGATTCAGGCGGCGCCCCGACAAGTCGGTTTCAGCGCGTCCCAGCCCCGGGCAGCCGCCCGCGGGCCACCTGTTCCGCCCGATCGCCGCGATCATTCAGCAGCCGCTGCAGCACCGGCTCGCTGGCACGGGGATGTTCGGCCACGAGCAGGCGGATCTCCGCCGAAGCACTCGAGGCCAGCACCTCCAGCGCCGTCGGCGGCGCGTTGCGGTTGCGCGCCACGGCCAGGCGCACCCGCTGCTCGCGGTCGAAAGCGAGGCGGCTCAGGGCCTCGTCGCTCTGCCGCGGCGATTCCGCCGCCGCCTCGCGCACATCGGGATGGCGATCCCCCGCCATTCTTTCCAGCAGTTCCTGCGGCAGGTCGGCGCGCCGCGCCAGGGCGGCGCGTACGCCCGGGTCGGGATCGCGAACCAGCAGCGCGAAGCCATCCGCCGCCAGCAGGCCACGCTCGGCGGCGACGCGACGCGCGGCGGCATCGGTTTCCTGCAGTTCATCCGCCGTGCGCAGCGGCGCGCACGCCACGCCCGGCGGGCAGCTGCCGCCGCGCGCGGCGGCCGAACCGGCCTGTTCCTGCAGGACGCGCTGCACGCCGCTGCTCTCGGCGTAATGCAGCAGCCCGGCCGCCAGGAAAGTCAGCCCCGCCACCACGGCGTGGGCGTTCGTGCCGAGGGCCATCACCTGTCCGACGAGCCGGCGCAGCAGCCAGAAGGCGAGCTGCGCGCCGGCGAAGGCGGCGATGAAGTAGATCGGCAGCACGGCCAGCAGCCGTCCGCCGATCTCGCCGCCGGCGACAGCCAGCACATTGGCGACATTCGCCAGGCCGATCACGGCGGCGACGGCCAGCGAAGCGATGATGCTGGCCGAGAGCGGCCAGGCGTCAGGCTGCCGGGAAGGAGGGGCGGGGGGAGGTCCCATGGCGGTTGAGGCATTATACTTTTCGCCTCCATGAACGCCCCCGCCAAAGATTCCGGCCTGCGCGTCGTCACCCTGCTCTGCGCGGCCGAGGTGCTCAGCATGACGGGATTCTCGACCTATCCGGCGCTGCTGGCGCCGCTGCGCGAGGCCTGGGGCATGAGCGGCGCCGAGGCCGGCTTCATCGGCGGCGTCTTCTTCGCCGGCTACATGGCGGCGGTGCCGCTGCTGTCCGCCCTCACCGACCGCATCGACGCCCGGCGCGTGTATTTCCTCTCCACCCTGCTCGCCGTCGCCGGCACGCTCGGCTTCGGCCTCTTCGCGCAGGGCGTGGCCAGCGGCGCGCTGTTCCAGGCGATCGCCGGGGCGGGGCTGGCCGGCACCTACATGCCCGGCCTGAAGGCGCTCACCGACCGCGTCGGCGGCCCGCTGCAGGGCCGCTTCATCGCCTTCTACACCTCCACCTTCGGCATCGGCGCCAGCCTTTCCCTCGTGCTGGCCGGCGTGCTGGAACCCCTGCTGGACTGGCGCTGGGCCTTCATGTTGTGCGGCGCCGGGCCGCTGGCGGCAGGGCTGCTGGTGCTGCGGGCGCTCGCACCGATGACGCCGGAGCCCCAGCCCCACGCACACGCCCCGGCCGCGCTGCTCGACCCGCGGCCGGTGCTGCGCGACCGCGCCGTGCTCGGCTACGTGCTGGGCTACGCCGCGCACTGCTGGGAGCTGTTCGGCCTGCGCGCCTGGATGGTGGCCTTCATCGCCTTCGCCTATACCCTTTCGCCGCATGCGGACATTCCCTGGGGGCCGGCGGCGGCAGCAGCGGCCATCAACCTGCTCGGCATCCCCGCCAGCATCCTCGGCAACGAGATCGCCGCCCGCGTCGGCCGGCGTCGCTACATCGTCGCGGTGATGGCCTGCTCGGCGATCCTGGCCTGGGCGGCGGGCTTTTCCACGCCCATCGCCTGGTGGCTGACGCTGGTGCTGCTGTCGCTGCACTTCGTCGCCGTGATGGGCGATTCGGCCGCCCTGACGGCGGGGCTGGTGGCCGCCGCCCCGCCCGGGAAACGCGGCGCCGCAATGGCGGTCTACTCGTTCCTGGGCTTCGGCGCCGGCTTCCTCGGGCCGCTCGTGTTCGGCGTGGTGCTCGACGGCATGGGCGGCAAGGACGATGCGGCGGCCTGGGGCTACGCCTTCGGCAGCCTCGGCCTCGCCTGCGCCTGCGGCCCGCTGGCAGTCTGGCTTACCAACAGAAAGGATGGCAAAACGTGAAAAAAACCGACAAGGAATGGCGTGCGCAGCTCACGCCGGAGCAGTACCGCATCGCCCGCGAGAAGGGCACCGAGCACGCCTTCACCGGCGAATACTGGGACTGCCACGACCAGGGCGTCTATCGCTGCGTCTGCTGCGGCGCCGAATTGTTCCGTTCCGAGCACAAGTTCGAGTCGGGCAGCGGCTGGCCCAGCTTCTGGCGACCGGCCGAGCAGGCCAACCTCGCCACCGCCGAGGACGGCAGCCACTTCATGCGCCGCACCGAGGCGCTGTGCAGCCAGTGCGGCGCCCACCTCGGCCACGTCTTCCCGGACGGGCCGGCGCCGACGGGGCTGCGCTACTGCATCAACTCGGCCTCGCTGAAGCTCGAACGCAAGGACTAGCGGTATAATCGGCGCTCATGAAATTCCTCTTCGACCTGTTCCCGGTCATCCTGTTTTTCATCGCCTTCAAGGTTTCCGGCATCTACGTCGCGACGGGGGTGGCGATCGCAGCCACCTTCGCGCAGATCGGCTGGCTGCTCGCGCGCGGCCGCAAGGTCGACACCATGCTCTGGGTGAGCCTCGCCATCATCGTCGTCTTCGGCGGCGCCACGCTGCTGCTGCAGGACGAGACCTTCATCAAATGGAAGCCGACGGTGCTCTACTGGCTGTTCGGCGCGGTGCTGGCGGGTTCCGCCCTGATCTTCCGCAAGAACCTGATCCGCAAGCTGATGGAAGAGCAGATCAGCCTGCCCGAGCCGGTCTGGGGCCGGCTCAACGCCAGCTGGATCGGCTTCTTCGCCTTCATGGGCGCAGCCAACCTGATCGTCGCCTACAGCCTCTCGACCGATGCCTGGGTGAACTTCAAGCTCTTCGGCGGCATGGGCCTGATGATCGCCTTCGTCATCGCCCAAAGCCTGCTGCTGTCGAAATACATCCAGGAGGAAAAGAAGTAGTGCTGTATGCCATCCTCGGCGAGGACGCGCCCGGCAGCCTGGCGAAACGCCTTGCCGCGCGCCCGGCCCATCTCGAACGGCTGAAGGAACTGCAGGAGGCCGGCCGCCTGGTCCTCGCCGGACCCTGCCCCGCCATCGACTCGCCCGACCCCGGCCCGGCCGGCTTCTCCGGCAGCCTGATCGTCGCCGAGTTCGATTCGCTCGACGAGGCGCAGGCCTGGGCGGCGGCCGATCCCTACGCCAGCGAAGGCGTCTTCGCCGGCATGCGGGTGCTGCCCTTCAGGAAAGTGCTGCCGGCGTGAACACCATCGACGCCATGCGCGAAAAGCTGGCTGCGCTGGCGCCGTTGCGGCTGGAGATCGCCGACGACAGCGCGAAGCACGCCGGCCATGCCGGCGCCGGCGGCGGCGGCCATTACCGCCTGACCATCGTCTCGCCGCGCTTTTCAGGCTGCGGCACGATGCAGCGGCACCGCTTGATTTACGAGGCGTTAGGGCCCATGATGCGCGGGGAAATCCATGCCCTCAGCATCAAGGCGCTGGCGCCTGAAGACACCGATTAACCCAACGCAAGGAAAACACATGAAACGCACCCTCCCCCGCCTGACCGCCCTGCTCGTTGCCGGCGTCCTGCTGCAAGCGCCGCTGCATGCCCAGGAGGCGAAGCCCGCCGCCAAGGCTGCCGGCAAGCCGGGCGTCATCGCCACCGTCAACGGCGTTGCCATCCCGACTGCCCGCGCCGATGCCCTGCTGCAGTCGCAGCTCGCCCAGGGCCAGAAGGATTCCGAGCAGATGCGCGCCGCGGTCCGCAACGACCTGATCAATCGCGAAATGCTTTCGCAGGCGTCGAAGAAGAAGGGTTTCGACAAGAAGCCCGAGGTGCAGGCCCAGTTCGAGCTGTCGCGCCAGGGCATCCTGGTGAATGCCTACCTGCAGGACTTCATCATGAAGAACCCGGTGAGCGATGCGGCGGTGAAGAGCGAATACGATGCCATCGTCAAGGCCATGGGCAACAAGGAATACAAGGCGCGCCATATCCTGGTGGAGAAGGAGGACGAGGCCAAGGGCATCATCACGCGCCTGCAGAAGGGCGAGAAATTCGACGAACTGGCGAAGCAGTCGAAGGACCCGGGCAACAAGGATCGCGGCGGCGACCTCGGCTGGTCCGCGCCCTCCGGCTACGTCAAACCCTTCGCCGACGCGCTGGTTGCGCTGGACAAGGGCAAGTTCTCCGCCGCGCCGGTGAAAACCGAGTTCGGCTGGCACGTCATCCAGCTCGACGACGTCCGCGAGCTGAAGCATCCGCCGCTCGACGAGGTCAAGCCGCAGATCCAGCAGCGCCTGCAGCAGCAGGCCCTCGAAAAGCACATCTCGGAACTGCGCGCCAAGACCAAGGTGGAGTAAGCGCCTTCCCAGGCATTGGAATCGGCGCCGTGGGCGCCGATTTTTTTGTCCCTTGCAGGGCCCGCCGGGACGATGCGGGAATTTCCGGGGCGATCCGGGGCAGGTACATTGGCGGCCGCTGCGACGTTATGTCGCATCCCCCTGTCGCAGCCGCTCGGTTAGGATTACCCCAACAGACTTCAGGGGAATCGCCATGAACCAGTCGCAGCCCGCCGCCCAGACCGACCCGAATAACCCCGAAATGGCCGCCCTCCTGCTCGGCGCCGGCTTCGCCCTCGCCTCGCTGATCCTGCTGCCCGCCGTCGCCCAGCGCATCGGCATGGGATCCAGCCTGACCATCGCCCTGCGCGGCGCGCTGATGCGCGCGGCCAACCGCTTCTAGGAAACTTTTCCGCGCTTCTTGACTGGCGCGCTTGCCGGCGCAACTGCCTTCTGCAATCCTCGGGATGCGGCATACCGCGCATCCGACCATGCATCCGCTCCGACAAATCCTGGCCTTCCTCCTTTTTGCGGCAGCCCTCGCCGGTTGTTCCGAGCAGCGCGTCGAGCCGCCCGGCGCGCCCAGGGGCGGCGACTTCGTCCTGCGCTCAGCGGGCGGCCCGGTGGACACCCGGGCCCTGCGCGGCAAGGTGCTGCTCATCTACTTCGGCTACACGCACTGCCCCGACGTCTGCCCCGCCTCGCTCGCCGCCGGCGCGCAGGCGCTCAACACGCTTTCGCCGGAGGAGCGCGGCAAGGTCCGCCTGATCATGGTCTCGGTCGACCCGGAGCGCGACACGCCGGAGCGCCTGAAGGAATACACCGCCTATTTCCACCCGGAGATGCTCGGCGTCACCGGCAGCGCCGAGGAAATCGCCGCCGTCGCCAAGGCCTTCGGCGCCGGCTACATCCGCCAGCCGGCGCGCCCCGACGGCAGCTACGCGGTGGACCACACGACGCGCACCTACGCCGTGGCGCCCGACGGCAAGCTGGCCGTCGCCCTCGAACTGAACGCGCCGGCGGAGAAATACCTGGAAACGGTGCGCGGGCTGCTGCGATGAATTTGCGCCCCTCCAGCCTCGCCTTCGTCGCACTCGGTCTCGCCGCGGCCTGCTTCGCCGCGACCTTCGTCGACGCCGCCTGGCTGCGCGATCGCGGCGCCCAACGGCTCGCCGAGCGCGGCGCGCTGGCGGCCAGGCTCGGCCTGACCGACTTGGCGCTGTTCACCGAGGCACGCTACACCCGCCATCCCTCGCAGGCCGACCTGCATTCGGCCTTCCAGGACCACCCGGTGGCGCTGGAGCATTTCCCCACCGGCTCGCTCCTGCCGCCGCCGGCCTCACTCGTCTCGCACCATGAACGCCTGGATCGAAAAGCAGCGTCACCTGATTGACTTCACGCTGGCCTCCCTGGCCCGGCGGCGAACGAAGAACCTCGGCCTGCTGCTGGTCTACACGCTGCTGGTGTTCGTGCTCGCCTCGGTGGCGCTGTACACGCACGCGCTGCGCCAGGAGGCGGCGCAGGTGCTGAAGCAGTCGCCGGAAATCGTCCTGCAGCGCATGGTCGCCGGCCGCCACGACCTGATCCCGCCAGGCTACCTCGAGAAGATCGGCCGCATTCGCGGCGTGCAGGCGATCGAGGGCCGCCTGTGGGGCTACTACTACGACCCGGTGGTGAAGGCCAACTACACCTTCATGGCGCCGGTGGCCGAAGCGGTTCGGCCGGGCACGCTGGTCGTCGGGCCGGCGGTGGCGCGCTCGCGCGGCCTGGCGCCCGGCAACACGATTTCCTTCCGCGCCTACTCCGGCAAGCTGTTCGCGTTCACCGTCGCCGGCGTCCTGCCGCATGCGTCCGAGCTGGTCTCCGCCGACCTGGTGCTGATGAGCGAGGCGGACTTCCGCGCCTTCTTCGAATATCCGGCCGGCCACCACACCGACATCGCGCTGTCGGTGGCCAACCCGCAGGAGGTGCGCAACGTCGCCGCCAAGCTCGCCGCCGCCCTGCCGGATTCGCGGCCGATCCTGCGCGAGGAGGTGTTGCGCACCTACGCCTCGATCTTCGACTGGCGCGAGGGCATCGTGCTGGCGCTGCTCTCGGCGGCAATCTTCGCCTTCGCCATCCTCGCCTGGGAAAAGGCCTCGGGGCTCTCGGCAGAGGAAAAGCGCGAGATTGGCATCCTCAAGGCCATCGGCTGGGAGACCGGCGACGTCATCAAGATGAAGCTGTGGGAGGGCGGCCTGATCTCGCTCAGCGCCTTCCTGCTCGGCTTCGTCGCCGCCTATATCCAGGTGTTCCGTTTCGGCGCGCCGCTGTTCGAGCCGGTGCTGAAGGGCTGGGCCGTGCTCTACCCGCGCTTCGAACTGGTGCCGGCGATCGACGGCCTGCAGGTGGCGACGCTGTTCTTCTTCACCGTCTTCCCCTACATGGCGGCGGTGCTGGTGCCGATCTGGCGCGCGGCCATCACCGACCCCGACGCGGCCATGCGCTCATGATCGAGTTGAAGCAGATCCGCAAGGCCTTCAACCAGGGCCGGCCCAACGAGTTCTGGGCGCTGAACGGCATCGACCTGAGCATCGAGGCGAAGAAGGTCACGGCCTTCCAGGGCCCGAGCGGCTCGGGCAAGACCACGCTGCTCACCATCGTCGGCTGCCTCGCGCGGCCCACCAGCGGCCGCGTGCGGCTGGCCGAGGACGACATCTCCGGCCTGCCCGAGCGCTTCCTCACCGACATCCGCCGCAGCACCTTCGGCTTCGTCTTCCAGCAGTTCAACCTGATCAAGGGCCTCTCGGCGCTGGAGAACGTGATGCTGCCGGCCTTCCCCACCGGTCGGCCGCACCGCGAACTGCGCAGCCATGCCGAGTCGCTGCTCGACCGCCTCAAGCTCGCGCACCGGCGCGAGGCGCGCGTCGAATGGCTCTCCGGCGGCGAGCAGCAGCGCGTCGCCATTGCCCGCGCCCTGGTGAACGACCCGAAGGTGCTGATCGCCGACGAGCCCACCGCCAACCTCGACACGGCGCTGTCGCGCGAATTCATGGGCATCCTGGAAAGCCTCAACGCCGAGGGGCGCACGGTCATCCTCACCAGCCACGATCCGCTGGTGGTCGAGTCCGCCGCCGTGCACCGCGTGGTGTCGATGCGCGACGGGCAACTGACGGAGGACTGACGTGCTGTTTCAGCCCGCCATCATCGCGCTGCTGCTGGCTTCGGGAGTCGCCGTCGCCATGCTGGCGGCGGCCGCGCCCTTCGCCGTGCAGGTGATCCGCCAGTGGAACATCGCCAGCGGCTCCGAGCGGCAGCTGCAGCTCGAGCGGCGCACCTACCTGTTCTCGACGCTGGCCGTCTTCGTCATGGCGGTGCAGCTGGTCGCCCTGCTGCTGTTCGTCTTCAACGCCGACCGCATGGCGGAGATGTTCGTCGGCGCCATGTGCGCGGTGGGCACGCTCAACGTCAATCCCTACGGCTTTCCGGCGCTGCTCGCGCAAATGGCGGTGTTCTTCCTCGCCGCCGCCTGGCTGGCGGTCAATCACGTCGACACCCGGGCGCCGGACTATCCGCTGGTGCGCATCAAGTACGCGCTGCTGCTGATCCTGCTGCCGGCGCTGCTGCTTTCCTTCGGCCTGCAGCTGAAGTACTTCCTCGGCCTCAAGGCCGACGTCATCACCTCCTGCTGCGGCAGCCTGTTCTCGGGCGACGCCCAGGGACTCGCCGCCGAGGTCGCGGCGCTGAAGCCGGCGCCGGCGATGGTGCTGTTCTACGCCACGCTCGCCGTTGCCACGGGACTGACTTTCTTCCACGCGCGCACGCAGCGCGCCGGCTACCTCGCTGCTGCGGCCAGCGCCACCGCCTTCGTCGCCACCCTCGTCGGCGTGCTCTCCTTTGTCTCGCTCTACCTCTACGAGCATCCCAACCACCATTGCCCGTTCTGCATCCTCAAGCCGGAATACGTCCACCAGGGCTACTGGCTCTACGTGCCGCTGTTCGCCGCCACCGCCGCCGGGCTGGGCGTCGGTGCGCTGCAGCCGTTCCGCAACGTCGCCAGCCTGCGCACAATCGTGCCGGCGGCGGCGGCACGGCTGGCCGGCATCGCCGCGATCGGCTATCTTCTCGTTGCCGCCATCGCCACGTACTTCGTGCTGCATTCCAACCTGATCCTCATCGAGCACTGACATGCGCCTGTTTTGCCTCGCCTGCCTCGCCCTGCTGGTCGCCGCCTGCGGCGGCGAGCCCGCAGCCAAGCTGAACCTCGGCGATCCCGCCCCCGCCTTTCGGACGCAGCGCCTCGACGGTGCCGCAATGAACTTCCCCGCGGCGGCAACCGGCAAGCCGGTGGTCATCCGCTTCTGGGCCGACTGGTGCAAATATTGCGAGCCGGAGATGAAGGCCATCGAGGTCGTCTACCAGCGCCACAAGGGCAAGGGGCTGGAGGTGTTCGCCATCAACGCCGGCCAGGACAAGCCCGCCGTCGCCGCCTTCATAATAAAGCTCGGCGTCACCTACCCGGTGCTGCTCGACGAGCAGTCGGCCATTGCCAAACGCTACGGCGTGGTCGGCCTTCCGACCACCTATTTCGTCGATGCGAAAGGCGTGGTGCGCGGCAAGGTGATCGGCGAGGCCGACGAGGCGGTCTTCGAGCGGCATGCGCTGGAATTGCTGAAGTGAACGACCCGGACCGCCCCTGCGACCTGTGCAGCCTGCCGGTGGGGGTGAAGCCCTTCACGCTGGCCGTGCCGGGCAAAATGCTGGAATTCTGCTGCGAAGGCTGCAAGGGAATCTACGAAATGTTGCATGGGATCAATGAATCCTCCGACAATCCGGAAGAAAATTGACGTTTGTTTAATGGGAGAAATGCCATGATGATGGAAGAACCGGCCCGCCACATGATGGGCGGCGTGATGAACAGCCCGATGACCCAGGGCGCGATGATGGCCGCCACCGGCTTCGCCGCCGGCCGCGGCCTGATCGGCGGCGTCCTGCTGCGCAGCCCGCTGCTGCTGATCGGCGCCGGCCTGGTCGCCGGCTACCTGGTGCACAAGTACGAGAAGGAAATCGTGCTGGCCGCCACCAAGGCCATGGGCATGGGCAAGGATTTCGCCCTGCAGCAGAAGGAGCACCTCTCCGACCTCGTCGCCGAGGCGCAGGAGCAGGAAGCCCAGCCGGCCCAGACCGAGACGCCGCCGTCCCCGCAGGCCTGACTTTTTCCGAGGCAACCATGTCCCACGCCGAGGAGTGGGCGCGGCAGATCGTCGTGCGCCACCGCGAGCCGGGCCATCTCCGGCTCCAGTTGCCCGTCGCGTTGTGCACCGGTCCGCGCGCGGATGCGATCGAATCCGGTTTGCGCGGCGTCGCCGGCATCTACCGCGCCAGGCTGTATCGCGACGTGCGCAAGCTGTCGCTGCGCTACGACCCGCACCAGGCCAATGAGCGCGACGTGGTGCTGGCCCTGCGCGCACAGCTCGACCGCCTGCCCGGCCCGCTCGTGCAGGCGCTGCAGCCGGCGGGCGAGCAGATCGGCCGTACGCTGCACGAAACCAGGGAGAAGATCGAGCACGGCGCCCGCCGCAAGCTGGCCCGGCTGCGCCAGGTCGTTATGAAGCTGCGCCAGGCCCCACCGCAGGCCGGCTCGCTGCAGGCGCGCCTGCAGCCGCTCGTCGCCAACGCACTGACCGAGAAGGCGGTCACCAATTTCCTCAACGACCTGATTGCCTTCTACCTGATCAAGGTGCACTGGGAACTCATCACCAAGCGCTGGATGCGCAATCCGGTCGCCCACGCCGACGCCTGGCTGGCGATCTTCTACCTGATCTACCTGCTGGTGCGCTACCGGAAGACGAACAAGTGAAGCATATCCAGGTCGCGCACCGTCTCTCGCGCCGCATCCGCCTCCTCGCACCGTCGCTGCTGCGACAGACCGAGCGCGGCTACCTGCTGGAAATCCTGCTGCGCAAGCACACCGCCGTGAAGGACGTGCGCGTCGTCGCCGACATCGGCTCGGTGACGCTGCACTACGATCCCGCGCTGCTGGCGGAGGAACGCCTGCTGGCCATCGCCGACGCGGTGATCGGCAATCTGGCCTCTGCGCCGCCGCCGAAGCCCGTTGCAGCCAAGCACATGGAGCCGCCGCAGGCGGCGAACAGCCGTCACCCCCGCCCGGGCGGGGGCCGGGGGGTGGGGGCCGAACTCCAGGAGTGTTCGGTCGCCGTGGAAGGCATGACCTGCGCCTCCTGCGCGATGCTGATCGAGATGCACCTCAAGCGCGACCCGCAGGTGGCGAAGGCCAGCGTGAACTTCGCCGCCGGCACGGCGACGGTGCAGGGGCAGCTCTCGCGCGAGGCGCTCTCCGCCCGCGTCGCGCGGCTCGGCTACGTGCCGCGGCCGATGGACACCCTGGCGCAGCGGCGCCTGCTGGTCGAGCGCGAGCGCGCGCGCCTGGCCGGGTCGAAGCGGCGCTTCCTGCAGGCGGCCTGGTTGACGGCGCCGGTGATGGTCAGCGGCATGCTGATGCACCGCTCGCCGACCCTGCGCCTTTTCGAACTCGCGCTGTCGACGCTGGTGGTGTTCGGCCCCGGCGGCGACATCTTCCGCAAGGCCTGGATGCTCGCCAAGCAGCGCGAGGCGAACATGGACTCCCTCATCGCCATGGGCGCCGGCGCCGCCTGGATCTACAGCCTGCCGGGCGTGCTGCGCCGCCATCACCACGTCTATTTCGAATCGGCCGCCGGCATCGTCGCCTTCGTCCTGCTCGGCCGCTACCTGGAAGAGCGCGCCAAGGGCCGCGCCAGCGAGGCGATCCGCAAGCTGATCGAACTGCAGCCCGAGACAGCGGTGCGCCTGCGCCGCGGCGTCGAGGAGGTCGTGCCGATCGACGAGGTGCAGGTCGGCGACCTGCTGCGCGTGCGCCCCGGCGACCGCGTGCCCACTGACGGCATCGTCGAGGACGGCCGCTCGGCGGTGGACGAATCCCTCGTCACCGGCGAATCGCTGCCGGTGGCGAAGAGCGCGGGCGACGCCGTCATCGGCGGCTGCATCAACGGCACCGGCAGCTTCACGCTGCGCGCCACCGCCGTCGGCGGCGACACCGTGCTCTCCGGCATCGT
>CAJPFL010000043.1 GCA_905339315.1 Rhodocyclaceae bacterium | reverse complement strand
GAACCGTGGGTGGTGCCGGCCTGGCGGATCGCCGCGGCCAGCAGCAGCAGGCCGTCGTAGCCCTGCGCGGCGGCCGAGGGCGAGGGCATGCGCTCGGCACGGGACAGCTTCTGCCAGGCCTCGATGAAGGCCTTGCGCTTCGGCGTATTCGCCTCCTGGATGAAGGTCTGCGGCATGCGCGCGCCTTCGCCATTGGGCCCGGCGCTGTCGATGAAGCTCGACATCGACAGCGGCCAGCTGCCGATGATCGGCACCGCCCAGCCGAGCTTGGCGGCGCCGTTGGTGATCTGCGCCAGTTCCGGGCCGATGCCGTAGGTGAGCAGCACCTCGGCGCCGGCCTGGCGCGCGGCGAGGAGCTGGCGCGTCATGTCGGCGTCGCGGATGTTGAATTTTTCCACGGCGACGGGGCGGACGCCCTTTTTCTCCAGGGCCTGCTCGAGGTCTTCGCGGCCGAGCTGGCCGTAGTTGGTCGAATCGGCGAGGATCGCCAGCTTGCGGAACCGGCGCCGCTCGATGGCCTCGTCGACGATCATGGCGGCCTGGATGCTGTCGCTGGCCGATATGCGGAAAATGAAATTCTCGGGGTGCCGCGGCGGCAGGAACTGGCGCGTGACGATCGTTCCGGTGGCCACGGCGGTGATCATCGGGATGCGCGCCTCCTGGTAGACGTGCTGGCTGGCCAGGGCCACGCCGGTGTTGACGATGCCGACGCCGGCGACCACCTTCTCGCGGCCGACCAGCTCGCGGGCGATCTGCGCGCCGAGTTCGTTGCGCGCCTGGTCGTCGCGCTCGACGAGCTGAAGCGGCCGGCCGAGCAGCCCGCCCGCGGCGTTGATTTCGGCTGCGGCGATGCGGATGCCGTCGCGCATCGAGATGCCCATCGGGCTGGAGCCGCCGGTGAACGGGCCGGAGACGCCGATGCGGATCGGTTCCGCCGCCGGCGCGGCGGTGCAGGCAGCCCAGCCCGCCAGGGCGATCAGTCGCAGCAGCCTCATCCCGTCTCCCAGATAGTCGCCATGGCAGGTTAGCCGTGGCGCCCTGCAGGGCAAATGGGGGTTAACCCCAAGAGCGTGCGAAAATCCGCGGTGTCATTCTGAAGGCGACATGAGCAGCGAAACCACTGCCGGCCAGCGCAACTGGGTCTGGAGCGTTCCCTACGTCGCCATCGGCATCTTTGCCGTGGCCATGCTGGCGCTCGTCTGGGGCCTGCAGAAGCGCGAGACCGACCTGCAGAACGACGCGCTCGGGCGCGACGTGCAGTGGGCCGAGCAGACGATGCGCCTGCACATGCAGGGCACGCAGGACACGCTGTCGCAGTTGGCGCGCGAGATGGCCGAGGGCAAGCTCGACCGCGGCGCCTTCCAGGTGCGCGCCACGCAGTACCTCGCCAACACGCCGGAACTGGCCAACCTCGTCTGGGTGGATTCCGGCCAGATCATCCGCTGGACGGCGCCCTTCGAGACCACCGAGTGGATCGCCGGCGAGCGCCTCGCCGGTGCGCAGCCGCTGAGTTTCGCCCAGGCTCTCACCTCGGGGCGGCCGACCTACGGCGAGGCCTATGTCAATCATCGCGGCGCGGCGCTGCTCGAGGTCTATGTGCCGGTGCAGTACGGGCGCACTTACCTGGGCACGCTCGTCGGCGTGTACACCATCGAGGGCATGGTGCGCCATCTGGTGCCGAACTGGTTCGACGAGAAATACAGCCTGAGCATCGTCGACGCCGCCGGGCAGGTGCTGGCGTCGAATACGACGGTCAGGCCGGCGGACGACGCCCTGAGCTATGCGATCGATTTCGATCCGCCCGGCAACGGCCTGGCGCTGCATGCCAAGGCCTTCCGCACCGACCCGGGCGTGGCGCGCGTGGTGCCGCTGTTCCTCGTTGCCGGCCTGACGCTGGTGGTGGTGTTGAGCCTGTGGGCCCTGCGCAGCCATTTCCAGCGCCGCGTCAGGGTGGAAAAGGAACGCGACCGCCTCTTCAACCTGTCGCTCGACATGCTCTGCATCGCCGGCATGGACGGCAGCTTCCGCCGCGTCAATCCGGCCTTCGGGCGGGTGCTCGGCTATTCGGCGGAGGAGATCACCGGCAGGCCGCTGCTCGATTACGTGCATCCCGAGGACCTGGCCGCGACCGTCGACGTGCTGCGCCAGCTCGCCGCCGGGCAGCCGGCCAGCTTCGAGGGCCGCTGGCGTGCCGCGGACGGCCGCTACCGCTGGCTGCTGTGGGCCATCAACCCGGTGCCGGAGGAGAAGCTGCTGTACGCCGTCGCCCACGACATCACCGACCGGCGCGAGGACGAGGAGAAGCTGAAGAGCGCCTTCGCCTTCCGCCGTGCGATGGGCGAGTCGCTGGTGACGGGCATCCGCGCCATCGACCTCGAGGGCCGCATCATTTTCGTCAACCCCGCCTTCTGCCGCATGATCGGCTGGAGCGAGCAGGAGCTGCTCGGCATGCGGCCGCCGTTCCCCTACTGGCCGCCCGAGGAGGCGGAGCAGCGGCGCCGCGACCTCGACCTGACGCTCGCCGGCCAGGCGCCGCCCGGGGGGATCGAGATGCGCGTCATGCACCGCGACGGCCACCGCTTCGACGTGCGCATGTACCTCTCGCCGCTGATCGACAGCAGCGGCCGGCAGGTCGGCTGGATGGCATCGATGAACGACATCACCGAGCGCAAGCGCATGGAGGAGGAGACGCTCCGGCACCAGGAGCGCCTCGAGCAGACCTCGCGCCTGATCACCATGGGCGAGATGGCCTCCTCGCTGGCGCACGAGCTCAACCAGCCGCTCTCCGCCATCGCCAACTATTGCATGGGCAGCGTCAACCGCCTGAAGTCGGGCGACTACCGCCGGGAAGACATCCTCGCCGCCATGGAGAAGGCCAGCGCCCAGGCCGAGCGCGCCGGCAAGATCATCCGCCGTACGCGCGAGTTCGTGAAGAAGAGCGAGCCGGTGCGCGCACCGGCGGCGCTCGCCGAGATCGTCGAGGAGGCCATCGGCTTTGCCGAGATCGAAGCGCGCAAGGCGGCGGTGGCCATCCAGGTGTCGATCCCCCCCGACCTGCCGCCGGTTTTCGCCGACCGCATCATGATCGAGCAGGTGGTGCTGAACCTGGTGAAGAACGGCATCGAGGCCATGCAGCAGACGCCGCCGGAGGCGCGCGCCCTGAACCTGGCGGCCCGCCTCGACGGCGAAGGCATGGTCGAGGTGACGGTGGCCGACCGCGGCTGCGGCATGACCGACGGCCAGGTCGAGCGGCTGTACACGCCCTTTTTCACCACCAAGGCCGAAGGCATGGGCATGGGCCTGAACATCTGCCGTTCCATCGTCGAGTTCCACGACGGCCGCCTGTGGGTGCAGCCCAATCCGGGGGGCGGCAGCGTGTTTCGGTTTACACTGCCGGTGGGAACGAAGCCATGACGGAACAGTGCGTCTACATCGTCGATGACGACGAGGCCATGCGCGACTCGCTGCAATGGCTGATCGAATCGCAGGGCCTGGCCGTCAGGGCGTTTGCCGCGGCGGAGGACTTTCTCGCTGCCTGCGGCGACGCCATGGCCGGCTGCATCGTGCTCGACGTGCGCATGCCCGGCATGAGCGGCCTGGAACTGTACGAAAAGATGAACCTCCGCCGGTGCACGCTGCCGGTGATCTTCATCACCGGCCACGGTGACGTGCCGATGGCCGTCTCGGCGCTGAAGAAGGGCGCCGTCGACTTCATCGAGAAGCCCTTCAACGACAAGGAGCTGCTGCGGGTGATCGGCCAGTGCCTGGAGCGCGAACGCGCCACGCGCGCGCAGCGCCAGCGCGAAGGGGAGACGGCGCGCCGACTCGCCGGCCTGACCGAGCGCGAGCGCGAGGTCATGGACCTCGTCCTCGCCGGCAAGCTCAACAAGCAGGTCGCCGACGTGCTCAACATCAGCATCAAGACGGTGGAGGTGCACCGCGCGCGCATCATGGACAAGATGGGGGTGCGCTCGGTCGCCGAGCTGGTGCAGGCGGTGCTGCCGCACCGGCCGTGACGGTAAACCCCAATAGCCTGCCCCGGCGGCAGCCGCTACATTCAACCATTTAGCCGGAGGTTTTCTTGCGCGTCGC
>CAJPFL010000042.1 GCA_905339315.1 Rhodocyclaceae bacterium | reverse complement strand
GCGCTGATCCTGCTGGCGATGGGCATCGGCGTCGCCGCCGTGGTGGCGGTGAGTTCCATCGGCGAGGGCGCGCGCCTGTACGTCGTCAACCAGTTCGGCTCGCTCGGCACCAACCTCATCATCGTCCTGCCCGGCCGCTCCGAGACCTCCGGCGGAATGCCCGGCGTGCTCGTCGGCAAGACGCCGCGCGACCTCACCATCGACGACGCCTTGGCGCTGAAGCGCAGCCCGGCGGTCCTGCGCTTCGCCCCGCTCATCGTCGGCGCCGGCGACGTGCGCGTCGGCAGCCGCACGCGCGAGACGCCGGTGCTCGGCACCACCGCCGAGTTCATCCAGGTGCGGCAGATGGAGATGGCGCAGGGCCTGTTCCTGCCGCCGGGCGACCCGCGCCACAGCCAGCCGGTGTGCGTCATCGGCACCACCGTGGCTGCCGAGCTGTTCGGCGCCCGCCCGGTCCTCGGCGAATGGCTGCGCATCGGCGACCGCCGCTTCCGCATCATCGGCGTGCTCGCCAAGCAGGGCCAGTCGCTCGGCTTCAACACCGACGAACTCGTCGTCATCCCGCTCGCCGCATCGCAGGCGCTGTTCAACACCGAGTCGCTGTTCCGCATCCTCGTCGAGGCCAAGAGCCGCGAGCAGATCGCCTACGCCAAGGCCGACGTCGAGGAGATCATCCGCCTGCGCCACGAGGGCGAGCGCGACGTCACGGTGATCACCCAGGACGCCGTGCTCGAGACCTTCGACCGCATCCTGCGCGCCCTGACGCTCGCCGTCGGCGGCATCGCCGCCATCTCGCTGGCCGTGGCCGGCATCCTCATCATGAACGTCATGCTCATCGCCGTGACGCAGCGGCGCAAGGAGATCGGCCTGCTGAAGGCCATCGGCGCCACCGGCGCACAGATCCGCGCCGCCTTCTTCACCGAGGCGGTGATGCTGGCGCTGGGCGGCGCCATCCTCGGCCTCGTCGTCGGCAAGCTCGGCCAGGTGGCGATCGGCCAGGCGTTTCCCGACATCCCGTTCACCGCCCCCTGGTGGGCGGTGATCGCCGCCCCGCTGACCGCCATCGTCACCTCGGTGCTGTTCACCGTGGTGCCGGCGAAGCGCGCGGCGCTGCTCGATCCGGTCATGGCGCTGTCGAAGCGATGACAGCAAAAAGACATCCTGTGGGAGCGGCCTACCGGCCGCGATATTCGCCGCAATCGCGGCCGGTAGGCCGCTCCTACACACTGCCGGCATGATCACGAAAGACTTCATCGCCTTCACCCTCGCCTCGCTCAAGGCGCATCGGATGCGCACGGCGCTGACGGCGCTCGGCATCGCGGTGGGCATCGCCTCGGTGATCCTGCTGACCTCCATCGGCGAGGGGCTGCACCGCTTCATCATCGCCGAGTTCACCCAGTTCGGCACCAACATCATCGGCGTCGCGCCGGGGCGCATCCAGACCCACGGCGCCTCGCTCGGCGCGGTGAACACCGTGCGTCCGCTCAGCATCGACGACGCCACCGCGCTGAGGAAGGCGCCCTACGTCCAGGTCGCCGACCCGCTGGTACAGGGCAACGCCGAGGTGGTGCATGCCGGCAAGAGCCGCCGCGTCACCCTCTACGGCACCGGGCCGGACTTCGCCCGCGCGCTGACCATGCGCGTCGCCAGCGGCGACTACCTGCCGCCCGACGACCCGCACGCCGCGCGCGCCTTCGTCGTGCTCGG
>CAJPFL010000041.1 GCA_905339315.1 Rhodocyclaceae bacterium | reverse complement strand
AACGGAGGAGGTGGCTCCCCGACCTGGGCTCGAACCAGGGACACACGGATTAACAGTCCGTTGCTCTACCAACTGAGCTATCGGGGAATAACCGAGGCGCGAATGGTAGACATTTCGCAACAGTGCGTCAAGTTGTTCGAGTGTAGAATCGGAATCGCCGCAATTACTTGGCTGGCATAAGAAAAATGGACAAGAAAACCGTTTTCGTGAAAACCAAGGAGGGGGATGAGGCGATGCGCCAGCGCACCCGCCTGGTTCAGCGCAATCTGCGCAACATCCTCATCATGGTCGACGGTCATGCCTCCGTGGCCGACCTGTGCAGGCGCTTCGGCGACGAGAACGTGGCGCAGGCCGCCCTGGGCGAATTGCTGGCAGGTGGCTTCATCGCCGAGCCCGCCAATCAGTTGGACTTCACGGTAACCCCCCCTCCTGATGACCCGTCGGAAAAGGCCGAAGACGTGCCGGTCCTGACCGCGCAGGTCGGCGCGCCGCCCGACCAGAACCCCGTCCCCGAACCGCCACCCACCTTGCCGCCGGATATCGAGGAAATCGAACTGCACCCGCCGGAGTATGAATCCCTGCCGCCGCCCGGCCTTCCGGGAGAATCGCCAAGGCACGATCAGCCAACGGTTTCTGCCGCCCGGGGGTGGACTGAACGGATCAGGGCCCAGCTTGCGGGCAAGCTGGAAAAATCGGCCAGCAAGCCCAAGAATGCCAAAACAAAGGATTCCGGGGATGACCCGGCCAATGACGCGCCTGAACAGGCGCCGACCGTCGGTGGTCCGGGGATTTCCGTCAGTTTGCCCAAGCTTGTCCTCATCGCCTTCGTCGGTCTCGCCGCGCTGCTGCTGCTGGGTTTGCTGTTCTATCCCTACGGCCGTCATTTGCCGGATATCGAGCGCAATGCTTCTGCCATGCTGCAGGATCCGGTGAAGGTGGGCGGGATCGGCTTCAATTTCTTGCCGCACCCGCATATCGCCTTGAACAACATCACGGTCGGGAAGGAAGCGCACCTGACCATCGCTTCAGTGCGTGCGGTGCCGGATTTCTTCTCGTTGCTGGGCGCCAGAAAGGTGTTTCACGAACTGGCCCTCAGCGATGTCGCCGTGAGCAATGCCGGCCTGGGCCGGCTGGCCCTGGCCGGGGCCGCAACGGCGGAGATTCGCCGTATCACCCTCAATGGCATTCGGCTGACGATTGGCGATGTGGTTCTCAGCGGCTTCGGCGGGGAAGTGCTGATGACTTCCGCAGGCGCGCCAGAGAAGATTCTGCTGCGCAATGCCGACGGCTCGCTCAAGCTCGACATGCAGCCGAAGGGAGAGGGGTTTCTGTTCACGGCATCCGGCAGCAACTGGAAAACACCCTTCAAGCCGACGCTGATATTCCAGGCAATCGAGGCGCAGGGGGTGCTGCAGCCTTCGCAGCTGGAATTGAGCAAATTCGATGGCAGGGCCTATGAGGGACTGATCGAAGGCAAGGCAGCATTGGGTTGGGCGGGCGGCGCGGTTCTCGCCGGCAACCTGGAACTCAAGCACATGAATTCGACCAGGCTGCTGGCAGCGCTCGGATCGGACTTGTTGACGGAAGGGGAACTGAGCGCCCGACTGAAGCTCGATGCCAAGGCAGACAGGCTGGACAGTCTGGGCGAGGCCTTGCGCGTCGGCGGGGGATTCGAAATCAAGCGGGGTGCTGCCAGGGGCTTCGATCTGATCGAGGCGGCGCGCAGCAGCGGGCGCGCAGTGGCGCGCGGCGGCGAAACGAAGTTCGAGCAGCTGACCGGCGTGATCCAGTACGGCCAGCAGGAGAGCCGCCTCGGCGACCTGCGCCTGACTTCCGGCCTGCTGACGGCCGGCGGCAATCTCGGCATCGCCCGCGACGGGAAACTGGGTGGGGCGATGAACGTCGAACTGAAGAGCTCGGCAGCCGTGGTGCGGATGCCGCTCGCCATCGGCGGCACGGCGAAAGCCCCGCAGCTTACGCAAAGCCGCGGGCGGTAAGGGCGGCGGCAGGCAACAAAACGGGCGCCATGGGCGCCCGTTTTTATTTCCTGATGACGGCAGCGATCGCGTCGGCGACGTAATCGAGGTTGCGCGTGTTCAGCGCGGCGAGGCAGATGCGCCCTGTGCTGACGGCATAGATGCCGAACTCCGACTTCAGGCGCTCGACCTGTTCGGCCGTCAGGCCGGTGTAGGAAAACATGCCGCGCTGCCTGGCGACAAAGGCAAAGTCCTGTGCCACGCCGCGTGCCTTGAGCTTGTCGACCAGGCCGGTGCGCATGGCGCGGATGCGCTCGCGCATGCCGGCCAGTTCTTCCTCCCACAGCTTGCGCAGCTCCGGGCTGGCAAGCACCGCCGCCACCACGGCGCCCCCGTGGGTCGGCGGGTTGGAGTAGTTGGTGCGGACGACGCGTTTCACCTGCGACATGACGCGCGCCGATTCGTCCCTGCTGGCGGTGACGATGGACAGCGCGCCGACGCGCTCGCCGTAGAGCGAGAAGGACTTCGAGAAGGAGCTGGAGACGAAGAACTGCAGGCCGGAGGCGGCGAACAGCCTGAGCGCCAGGGCGTCCGGCTCGATGCCGTCGGCGAAGCCCTGGTAGGCCATGTCGATGAAGGCGACCAGGCCGCGCGCGCCGACGATCCCGACCACTTCCTGCCATTGCGCTTCGGAGAGGTCGGCGCCGGTCGGGTTGTGGCAGCAGGCGTGCAGGACGACGATCGAGCCAGCCGGCAGCCCGGCCAGGCAGGCCATCATGCCGGCGAAGTTGACGCCTTTCGTGGCAGCGTCGTAGTAGGGGTAGTTCTCGACGCGGAAGCCGGCCGACTCGAACAGGGCGCGGTGATTCTCCCAGCTCGGGTCGCTGATATGCACGGCGGCCCCGGGCAGCAGGCGCCGGAGATAATCCGCGCCGACCTTGAGGGCGCCGGTGCCGCCGAGCGCCTCGACGGTGACGACGCGGCCGTCCTTGAGCAGGGCGGAATCGGCGCCGAAGATCAGGTTCTGCACGGCCTGGTTGTAGCTGGCCGGGCCCTCGATCGGCTGGTAGCCGCGCGCCGGCATGGCTTCGAGGCGGGCCCTTTCCGCCGCGCGCACGGCGGCGAGCAGGGGAATCTTGCCGCTGTCGTCGCAATACACGCCGACGCCGAGATTGACCTTGGTCGTGCGCGCATCGGCGTTGAATGCTTCGTTCAGGCCAAGGATGGGGTCGCGGGGAGCCAGTTCCACCGCTGCGAAAATCGAGGCTGTCATGTCGGGTCGGAAACCAGGAAAGAAAACGCGGCCGTATTGTACCTGTGCCGCGATGCCGGCCCAAGTCAAGCCGCTTATCGGTCTATACGAGAAACAGTCCGATGCCGATGCCCGCGGCGACGGCCAGCATGGCCGGCAGGGTGAGCCGCGCCAGCTTCCAGCCTCCGAGGGTGACGATCAGCCCGGCCTTGAAAGTCAGGTTCGACAGCACGGCGAGCGCGATTGCGGTGACAGCCTGCCCCGCCGACAGCTTGTCGATCGAGAACAGGCGCAGGCTGGAGAGGGTGATGGCGTCGACGTCGGTCAGCCCGGACGCCAGCGCCACGGCATACATCCCCTTGGTGCCGGCCACGTCCGACAGCCAGGCCGAGCAGAACAGCACCACGGCGTAGAGGGCGCCGAAGCCCAGCGCGGTACGGATTTCCGTCGGGTTGCGCACCTCGGGCATGGGCAGTTCCCCCTGCGCCTCCAGCCGGCGCCAGCCAAAGGCGGTCACGGCCAGGCCGAGCACCAGCCCTCCGGCGAATACCTTGGCGAGGGGCTCGATGACGTCGGGCGCCACCACGGCGGCCATCACCGTCAGACGCAGCAGCACCATCAGGCTGGCGATCATGATCACCACCATGGCGGTGCGCGCCAGCGCGACATGGGCATGGGCATGGCGGGAGAAGACCACGGTAGTCGCGGTGCTCGAGACGAGGCCGCCGAGCAGGCCCATCATCGGCGCGCCGTGCTGCGGACCGGCCAGACGCAGGGCGGCATAGCCTGCGAGCGAGACGCCGGAGACCAGCACCACCATGAGCCAGGCCTGATAGGGGTTGAGCGCCTCATAGGGGCCGTAGTTGCGGTCGGGCAGGATGGGCAGGATGACGAAGGTCAGCACCGCGAACTGCAGGATGGAGATGAGGTCCTTCGACGTCAGCTGGCTCGACAGGCCGTGCAACTCGGCTTTGAAATACAGCAGGACGGTGGTGGCGATGCCCAGCATCACGGCCAGGGTGCCGTAGCCGAACCAGACGGCGGCGCCGAGGCAGAAGCAGACCAGGATGGCGACGACGGAGGTGGTGCCCGAATCGCCGGCGTCGTCGGGCCGGTTGATGTAGGCGGCGATGATCATGGCGCCGACCGACAGCAGGCCGGCGGAGAGGATCCAGCCTGAGCCGGTCTTTTCCGCCAGCAGGCCGGAGAGGGTGCCGAGCAGGGCCACCAGGGCGAAGGTGCGTAAACCGGCCTTGGCCGAACTGCGCCGCTCGCGCTCGAGGCCGATGAGCAGGCCGATGGCCAGGCTCGTCATGAAGGCCTGCAGGTGTGGCGGCGCGGAGAGCTGTTCGAAGATGTCCATTCCGCGAATTCTACTGCCGGATTCCAATCCGATTACAATTCCGTCATGTCTCGAAATTTTGCCTTGGTGCCCGCCGCCGGATCGGGCACGCGCATGGGCGACGATCTGCCCAAGCAATACCATCTGCTCGCCGGCCGGCCCATGCTCCGGCACGCCCTCGAAGTGCTTTGTGCCTCACCCCTGATCCAGCGCGTCTTCGTCGTCCTGGCCGAGCGGGACGACATCTGGGAACGCTTCGACTGGAGCGAACTGGGCGTCAAGCTTTCCGTCCTGCGCTGCGGCGGGCCGACGCGGGCGGGCAGCGTGCTGAACGGCCTGCTGGCCCTTTCGGCGTTTGCGAAGCCGGACGACTGGGTGCTGGTGCACGATGCGGCGCGTCCCTGCCTGTCGTCGGCGCAGCTCGACAGGCTGATCGAGCAGGTTGGACATGACGAGGTCGGCGGCATCCTTGCGGTGCCGGTGGCCGATACGCTGAAGCAGTCGGGGCAGGACGGTCGCATCGATGCGACCGTGCCGCGAGAGCCCCTGTGGCAGGCGCAGACGCCGCAGATGTTCCGCTATGGCCTGCTGCGCGAGGCCCTCGAGCAGAGCGGGGTCGTCACCGACGAGTCCGGCGCGCTGGAGGCGCTGGGCTACCGTCCGCTGCTGGTGTCCGCCGACGCCAGCAACCTGAAGGTGACCTATCCGGCCGACCTCGCCCTGGCGGAAAAAATCCTGCTGGACAGAAAGGAGGCGTAATGCGCATCGGCCAAGGCTTCGACGTCCATGCCCTGGTGCCGGGCAGGAAACTGATCATCGGCGGAGTGGACATCCCCTTCGCGCGCGGCCTGCTCGGCCATTCCGATGCCGATGTGCTGTTGCACGCGGTGACGGATGCGCTGCTCGGTGCCGCCGGACTCGGCGACATCGGCCGGCATTTTCCGGACAGCGATCCGCGCTTCAAGGATGCCGACAGCCGCCAGCTCCTGCGCGAGGCGGATCGGCTGATTCGGGAGGCCGGCTATCACACGGTCAACATCGACGCCACGGTGATCGCCCGCGCCCCGCGCATGGCGCCGCACGTGGCGGCGATGGCGGCCAATATCGCGGCGGATATCGGCATCGAGGCTGGTTGCGTCAACATCAAGGCCAAGACCACCGAGAGCCTTGGCTTCACCGGTCGCGGGGAGGGCATCGCCGCCCAGGCGATCGCCCTGATCGAGCGTGCCGCAGGATAGGCAGCACAGGGTCTTTTTTGCGCTCTGGCCGGAAGACGAGGTCGCGCGGCAGTTCGACGAGGCGGGGCACCTGGCACACCGGTCGCTTGGCGGGCGCCGCATGCGCCGCGAGACCCTGCACCTGACGCTGGCTTTTATCGGCGACGTTCCGGCAGAACGACTCGCAGAACTCCGCGGCATTGCCAGCTCGGTCCGTCTGCCGGCCTTCGACCTGCTGTTCGACCGACGGCATTGCCTGGCGCGCAGAAAACTCTTCTGGGCTGCGGCCAGCATCGTTTCTCCCGGGCTGCGCGAACTCGCGACGGCCCTCAACGAGCGGCTCAAGGCCGCGGATTTCCGCACCGAGGACCGGCCCTTCGCCGCGCATGTCACGCTGCTGCGCCATGCCCGTTGCGACAAGGCATTGCCGGCGGGGGACCTGCGCATCGAGTGGCCGGTGCGGGATTTCGTGTTGGTCGAATCGGAATTGCGGCCGGAAGGGGCCGGTTACCGCGTCCTGCAGCGCTGGCCGCTCGATCAGACCTGAAGTCTTTCCAGCAGTTCGCTTTCCAGCCGCAGCAGCGTGGCCGTCTTGGCCAGCTCCGCGCCGCTGACGAGGAAGGTGTCCTCGACGCGCTCGCCGAGCGTGGCAATCTTGGCGGTATGCACGTTGATGTCGTGTGCGTCGAGCGTGCTTGCCACGGTGAACAGCAGGCCGGGCCGGTCGGCGGCGATGATCGACAGCAGACACTGGCCGGGCTTCTCCGTCTGGCGGATCTGCACCTCCGGGGTGATGGGAAAGTTGCGCACCTGGCGGGAGAGGCGGCCGCTGGCGGCTTTCTCGGGCACCGCGCCGGAAGCCAGCCGGGCGGACAGGTCGTGCTCGATGAGGCTGATCATGTCGCGGTAGGCCAGCGTGCCGTCCGGGTCGAGCAGCATGAAGCTGTCCAGGGCATAGCCGTGGCGGGTGGTGTGGATCTTTGCCTCGGCGATGCTGTAGCCGAGCCGGCTGAAGAAGCCGCACAGGCGGGCGAAGAGGTGCGGCTGGTCGGGGACGTAGACCATCACCTGCAGGCCCTCCTCGCCGATGTGGGGCAGGCGCGCCTTCACCACCGGTTGTTCCGACGCCGGCCGATGGTAGAGGGCGCGCGTGTGCCAGGCGATCTCCTCGGCATCGTGGCGCAGGAAATAGACCGTGTCGAGTTCCTTCCAGAAGCCGTCCTCGACGCCCTGGCGCAGGCCGAAATAGCGCAGCAGACGGCGTGCCTCCTCCTGCCGCTCGGCGATGCCCATGGCCTGCTGCGGCGTGGCGCCACGCAGCAGGCGCAGGCTGGCGTTGTACAGGTCCTCCAGCAGCTTTCCCTTCCAGCCGTTCCACACCTTCGGGCTGGTGCCGCGGATGTCGGCGACGGTGAGCAGGTAGAGGGCCGTCAGGCGGCGTTCGTCGCCGACCAGCGCGGCAAAGGCGCGCACGACCTCAGGGTCGGCCAGGTCCTGCTTCTGGGCGACATGCGACATGGTCAGATGCTGCTCGACCAGCCAGACCACCTGCGCCGTGTCCTCCTCGGCCAGGCCATGCTCGCGGCAGAAGCGGCGCGCATCCGCCATGCCCAGCTTCGAGTGGTCGCCGCCGCGCCCCTTGGCGATGTCATGGAAGAGGGCGGCAATGTAAAGCAGCCAGGGCTTCTCGATGCCCGCAAAGAGTCGGCTGCAGAACGGATATTCGTGGGCGAACTCGGGCAGGGCGAAGCGGCGCAGGTTGCGCACCACCATGAGGATGTGCTGATCCACGGTGTAGGCGTGGAACAGGTCGTGCTGCATCTGGCAGACAATGCGGCGGAAGGCCGGCAGGTAGCGCCCGAGGATGCCGTACTGGTTCATGCGCCGCAGTTCGTGCACCAGGCCGCGCCGCTGCTGGAAGAGCTGCAGGAAGGCCGCCCGGTTGCGCGGATCGCGGCGAAAGTCAGGCCCGATGAGACGGCGGGCACGCCAAAGCGCGCGCAGGGTTCGTGCCGTCATGCCCTTCAGTTCCGGCCGTTGCGCCATGAGCAGGAAGCTTTCCAGAACGGCCGGGGGGGTTTTGTCGAAGACGTCTTCGGTGCGCACGTCGAGCAACTCGTGGTCCATCTGGAAGCGCTCGTTGATGACGATCGGCGCCTTGTTCTTCTCGGGGAAAATTGCCGCGCCGAGGTTCTGCAGCAGGATGGTGTTGAGCTGGGTGATGGATTTTGCCGTCCGGAAGTAGCGTTGCATCAGAATTTCGGCGGCGCGCCGCGTCCTGCCGGCAACGATGCCGAACTGGTTCGCGACGGCTTCCTGGTGGTCGAAGAGCAGGCGGTCCTCGCGCCGCGCAGTCAGATAGTGCAGGCGGATGCGGGCATGCCGGAGGAAGGCTTCCAGCCCCTTGAGCTGGAGCGCCTCGCCGCGGGTGATGAAGCCGCGGCGGGCCAGATCGTTCCAGGAATCCCCCAGGCCGGCGGCGCGGCTGATCCACAGGATGACCTGCAGGTCGCGCAGTCCGCCGGGGCTTTCCTTGCAGTTGGGCTCCAGCGCGTAGGGGGTTTCCTGGTAACGCACGTAGCGCTCATCCTGTTCCAGCCGCTTGCCCTTGAAGAAGGCCTTGGGATCCAGTTGAGCGCGGATTTTCCCGGTGTACTCTGCGAACAGGCTGCGGCTGCCGCAGATCAGGCGGGATTCCAGCAGGTTGGTCTGTACGGTGATATCGCGTGATGCCTCGTCGAGGCATTGCCAGACCGTGCGCACGCTGTGGCCGATGTCCAGGCCGATGTCCCAGAGCAGGCCGATCAGCGCCTCGAGCTGGCGCTCGGTTGCCTGGGCGACGTTGTCCGGCAGCAGGAACAGGAGATCGATGTCCGAGGCGGGATAAAGCTCGCGCCGGCCATAGCCGCCAACGGCCACGAGGCAGAGCCCCGGCGGCAGGCGGGCATCCTGCCAGAGGGCCTTGAGGACTTCATCGACGAGTTGGCAGCGGCCTCGCAGCAGCTGTAGCGCATCGTCGCGGGCCTCATAGGCCGCCCGGAGGGCGGACTGGCCCTGCGCCAATTCGCTCTTGAGCAGGCTGATGCGCTCCCGGATGGCGGCGGCGCCTTCGGGGGTGGGGGTGGGCAGCATGTTCAGCCCAGATTGCGGGGTATGGGGGGGGAGCCGGCCGACAGGGTAAGGACTTCAGCGCCATCCTCGCTTACCAGCACGGTATGTTCCCACTGCGCGGACAGGCTGCGATCCTTGGTGACGATGGTCCAGCCGTCTGGGAGTTCGGAAATGGCGGCCTTGCCGGCGTTGATCATCGGCTCGATGGTGAAGATCATGCCCGGTCGCAGTTCCGGGCCGCTGCCCGGCTTGCCGTAATGCAGCACCTGCGGTTCTTCATGGAACTGGCGGCCGATGCCGTGGCCGCAGAACTCGCGCACGACGGAAAAACCGTTCGATTCGGCGTGTCGCTGGATGGCATGGCCGATGTCGCCCAGATGGGCCCCCGGCCGTACCTGGCCGATGCCCAGCCAGAGGCACTCGTAGGTCACCGCACACAACCGCTTCGCCAGGATGCTGGCCTCCTTGCCGACAATGAACATGCGGGAAGTATCGCCGTGCCAGCCGTCCTTGATGACGGTGATGTCGAGATTGACAATGTCTCCCTTTTTCAAGGCCTTGTCGCCGGGAACGCCGTGGCAGACCTGATGGTTGATCGAGGCGCAGATGGACTTCGGGTAGGGCTGGTAGCCGGGTGGGGCGTAGTTCAGGGGCGCCGGGATCGTGTCCTGCACATTGACCATGTAGTCGTGGCACAGGCGGTCCAACTCGGCCGTGGTGACGCCAGGCTTGACGTGCGGTTCGATGTAATCGAGGACTTCCGCGGCCAGGCGGCCGGCGACCCGCATCTTTTCGATTTCTTCGGGGGTCTTGATGACGATGCTCATTTCTCTGGGGGTTCGGTACATTGGGCCTTTAAAACAGAATTATGCTTGAGAAATCAGGGGAAAAACCGCTATAATGATCGTCTTGTCTGTCTTCGGACAGGCAAAATTCGCACGCCCGGCGCCGAAAGGGTGCCCCGAAACAATGTTGCACTGCCGGGCGGAGGCCAACCCTTATCGGAGAATCTGATGTCTACGACCATGCGTCAAATGCTGGAGGCCGGTGTCCATTTCGGTCACCAGACCCGCTTCTGGAACCCCAAGATGGCCCCCTTCATCTTCGGCCATCGCAACAAGATTCACATCATCAACCTGGAAAAGACCCTGGTCAAATACCAGGAGGCGATGACATTCCTGCGCAAGATGTCGGCCAACAAGGGTACCGTGCTTTTCGTCGGTACCAAGCGCCAGGCGCGCGAGATCGTGCGCGAGGAAGCCCTCCGCGCCGGCGTGCCCTTCGTCGACGAGCGCTGGCTGGGCGGCATGCTGACCAACGTCAAGACGGTCAAGCAGTCGATCAAGCGGCTCAAGGAGCTCGAGACAATGTCGCAGGACGGCACGTTCGAGCGCCTCGGCAAGAAGGAAGCCCTGATGCTGCAGCGCGAGATGGTCAAGCTGGACAAGAGCATCGGCGGCATCAAGGACATGAACGGCTTGCCCGATGCGATCTTCGTGATCGACGTCGGCTATCACAAGATCGCCATCACCGAAGCCGGCAAGCTGGGCATCCCGGTGATCGCCGTGGTCGACACCAACCACACCCCCGAGGGCGTCGCCTATGTCATTCCCGGCAACGACGATTCCAGCAGGGCCATCCGCCTCTACGCGCGTGGCGCGGCCGATGCCGTGCTCGAGGGGCGCAACCAGTCGGTGCAGGAAGTCGTCGCTGCGGTGTCCGACGATTTCGTCGAGGTCGACGAGGGCGGCGCCGAAGCAGCGGCCTGAATCCGGGCCGGCATGAACCCTGCGGGGCGGCGTGGCCGCCCCGCTGTGCATCAACAGCAAGAATTCAGGAGCAAGCATGGCGGAAATCACCGCTTCGATGGTTAAAGAACTGCGCGAGAAGACCGACGCGCCGATGATGGAATGCAAGAAGGCCCTGAGCGAGGCGGGCGGCGATATGGCCAAGGCGGAGGAGATTCTCCGCGTCAAGCTCGGCAACAAGGCGAGCAAGGCGGCCTCCCGCGTCGCAGCCGAAGGCATCGTCGGCATTCATATTGCCGCGGATGCGAAGCTGGGCGCGATCGTCGAGGTCAATTGCGAAACCGACTTCGTCGCCAAGAACGACGACTTCCTGGCCTTCACCAAGGCGCTGGCGGAACTGGTGGCGAAGCACAATCCGGCCGACGTCGCCGCCCTTTCGGGACTGACTTTGGGCGGCGCCACGGTGGAAGCCACGCGCACGGCACTGGTCGGCAAGATCGGCGAGAACATGTCGATCCGCCGCTTCGTCCGCATCGACGCCAAGGGCAAGCTGACTTCCTACGTCCATGGCGGCTCGAAGATCGGCGTGCTGATCGACGTCGTCGGCGGCGACGAACAGATGGCCAAGGATCTGGCCATGCATATCGCCGCCTCCAAGCCGAAGGCGCTGGATTCCTCCGGGGTGCCCGCCGACCTGCTGGACACCGAGCGCCGCATCGCCGTAGAGAAGGCGCGCGAGGCGGGCAAGCCGGAGGCCATGCTGGAGAAGATCGCCGAAGGCACGGTGCAGAAGTACCTCAAGGAGGTGACGCTGCTGGGCCAGGTCTTCGTCAAGGCCGAGGACGGCAAGCAGACCATCGAGCAACTCCTCAAGCAGAAGGGCGCCCAGGTGGCCGGCTTTACCCTCTACGTCGTCGGCGAGGGCATCGAGAAGAAGGTCAACGACTTCGCCGCCGAGGTGGCCGCCCAGGCTGCCGCGGCTGCGGCACGCTAAGCGCATGGCTGCACCCGCCTACAAGCGCATCCTGCTCAAGCTGTCGGGCGAGGCCCTCATGGGCAACGACGCCTACGGCATCAACCGGGAAACGCTGGCGGGGATCGTTGCCGAAATCAAGTCGGTTGCCGACCTGGGTGTCGAGATCGGCGTGGTCATCGGCGGCGGCAACATTTTTCGCGGAGTGGCCGGCAGCGCCTCCGGCATGGATCGCGCCACGGCCGACTACATGGGCATGCTCGCCACGGTGATGAACGCCATGGCGCTGGCCGATGCCATGCGCCAGGCGGGCCTCAACGGGCGCGTCCAGTCGGCGCTGAACATCGAGCAGGTGGTCGAGCCCTACATCCGTGGCAAGGCGATCCGCTATCTGGAAGAGGGCAAGATCGTCATATTCGCGGCAGGTACCGGCAATCCGTTCTTCACCACCGATACGGCCGCCGCACTGCGAGGCTCGGAAATCGGCGCCGAGATCGTCATCAAGGCGACCAAGGTGGATGGCGTCTACACCGCCGATCCGAAGAAGGACCCGAAGGCTCAGCGCTACCAACGCGTCAGCTTCGACGAGGCGATCGGCAGGAACCTGCAGGTGATGGATGCGACGGCGCTGGCCCTGTGCCGCGACCAGAAACTGCCGATCAATGTCTTCAGCATCTTCAAGTCCGGTGCCCTGAAAGCGGTCGTCCTCGGCGAGGACGAGGGCACCATGGTGCATTGTTGAGGAGAGGTCCGGATGATCCCCGAGCTCAAGAAAACGACTGAACAGAAAATGCAGAAATCGCTCGAGGCGCTGAAGAACGACCTCGGCAAGGTGCGTACCGGGCGTGCCCACACCGGCATCCTCGATCACGTCCAGGTGGACTATTACGGCTCCCTGCTGCCGATCAACCAGGTTGCCAACATCAACCTCATCGATGCGCGCACCATCGGCTTGACGCCCTGGGAAAAGAAGATGGGGCCGGTCATCGAGAAGGCGATCCGCGAATCCGACCTGGGCCTCAATCCTTCCTCAGTCGGCGACACGGTGCGCGTGCCCATGCCGGCACTGACGGAGGAACGGCGCAAGGATCTCATCAAGGTGGTGCGCGGCGAGGCGGAGAATGCCCGCGTGGCCGTGCGCAATTTGCGGCGCGACGCCAACCATGCCCTGAAGGAGGCGATGAAGGCCAAGACCATCTCCGAGGACGACGAGCGGCGTGCGCAGGACGACGTGCAGAAACTGACGGATCGTCACATCGCCGAGATTGACAAGGCGCTCGCCCAGAAGGAAAGCGACCTGATGGCCGTCTGAGACGGCCCTCGTGCGGCACCCCGGAGAAGCTGCCGTGACCCTTTACCCGAGTTCCACGCAGGAAATCCCGCTGGTCGGCCCGGTGCCGCGCCATATCGCCATCATCATGGACGGCAACGGACGCTGGGCCAAGAAGCGTTTCCTGCCGCGCGTGGCCGGCCACAAGCGCGGGGTGGAAACAGTGCGCGAAATCATCAAGGCCTGCGTCGAACGCGGCGTTTCCTATCTCACCTTGTTTGCCTTCAGTTCGGAAAACTGGCGCCGGCCCCAGGAGGAAGTTTCCTTCCTCATGCAGCTTTTCCTGCGGGCGCTGGAAGAGGAGGTGGCCAAGCTTCATGAAAAAGGCATCCGCTTCCGCGTCATCGGCGATCTCTCCCGCTTCGATCCGCAGATCGTCAGCCTCATTAAGCGGGGCGAGGAATTGACCGCCGGCAATGGTTCGCTGACCCTGACCATTGCCGCCAACTATGGGGGGCGCTGGGACATTCTCCAGGCGATGGAAAAGATGCTGGCCGCACGCCCGGAAAAACGCAGCGGCTTCGCCGAAGCGGACCTGGCTGGCCACCTGGCGCTCAACTACGGCCCGGAACCGGACCTGTTCATCCGCACCGGAGGAGAGCAGAGAATCAGCAACTTCCTGCTCTGGCAGCTGGCTTACAGCGAGTTCTACTTTACGGACACGCTTTGGCCTGAGTTCGACACGGCGGCGCTGGATCAGGCCATCACCTCATATCAGCAGAGGGAACGGCGTTTCGGCCGCACTTCTGAACAGCTCTGCTCGGACATACCATCCAAAAGCCCCGAGGCCCCGGTTTCGTCTTCAACGGCGAAGGCGAATGCTTAAGACGCGGGTCGTCACCGCATTGCTCCTGCTGGCGGGTTTTCTTGCCGCCCTTTTCCTGCTGCCATTTTATGGCTGGCTGTTTTTCTCCAGCCTGGTTGCCGCGCTGGGGGGATGGGAGTGGGCTAGCCTGATGCGGCTGCCTCGCCCAGGCAAGCTTATATACGCAACCATATCATTGGCGTTATGTGCGTCCCTGGGTTGGTTCATATTCAATTCCGAAACCGGCATGGTGAGGCAGGAACAATTGTTGATAGGGTTGTTTGTCATCGCCGGGCTGTTCTGGTTGCTGGTCGTTCCGCTTTGGCTGCTGGCCAAATGGAATGTGGAGCATTTGTTGCTTGGGCTGTTGGCAGGCTTGATCGTGCTCCTGCCCGCATGCCTGGCACTGATCCAATTACGGTCTGTCCACCCTCTGTTGTTGCTGGCTTGCATGGCGGCTGTTTGGGTCGCAGATATCGCTGCCTATTTCTGCGGACGGGCTTTCGGCCGCCACAAGCTGGCGCCCACGATCAGTCCTGGAAAAACCTGGGAAGGCGCAATCGGAGCATTTATCGGAGTGACGTTCTACGGCATGATTATCGCGTGGGCTGCGGGGCAGCTATTCAATAAATCAATTACTAATCCTGTATTCGTGGGAATGCTCCTGATGCTGACGGCCGTCAGCATTTTGGGCGACCTGTTCGAGTCTCTGGTCAAGCGTCAGGCCGGCGTCAAAGATAGTGGGGCGATCCTCCCCGGACATGGAGGGCTGCTGGATCGAATCGATAGCCTGACGTCTACCTTGCCGCTGGCCAGCTTGGCCCTGCTGGCCTGGGACGGATGGGCGTCATGAGCGCCACCCTGCAGAGACTCGTTGTCCTGGGCGCAACCGGCTCGATCGGCGTCAATACGCTGGACGTCGTCACTCGCCATCCCGATCGATTCGAAGTTCTGGCACTTTCGGCACTGCACCAGATCGAGCGCTTGTTCGAGCAATGCCTTCGATTTCGGCCGCGCTATGCGGTAGTCGGGTCGGCGGCGATGGCGACCAGGCTGGAGCATATGCTGACGAAGGCCGGGGCAGATACGACCGTGATGGCCGGCATCGAGTCTTTGGAGCGCATAGCAAGCCTGCCCGAGGCGGATACGGTGATGGCGGCCATAGTCGGTGCCGCCGGCTTGCGCCCCGCCCTGGCGGCCGCCAAGGCGGGCAAGAAGGTGCTGTTGGCGAACAAGGAGGCGTTGGTCATGGCCGGCGCCGTATTCATGAAAGTTGTGCGTCAGAATGGCGCTATCTTGCTACCGATAGACAGCGAACATAATGCAATATTTCAGTCACTTCCGTCTGACTTTTCAAGTGGTTTAGAGGATAAGGGGGTGCGCCGGATACTCCTCACCGCATCCGGCGGACCATTTCGGCAACTACCCTTGGAAGCATTGGCGGGTGTAACGCCCGAGCAGGCATGCGCTCATCCGAATTGGGTGATGGGACGGAAAATTTCCGTCGATTCGGCGACCATGATGAACAAGGGCCTGGAAGTGATCGAGGCGCATTGGCTGTTCGATGCCCCTCGCAAAAGCATCGAAGTCGTCATCCATCCCCAAAGCGTTATTCATTCGATGGTCGAATATGCCGACGGCTCGGTTATCGCCCAGCTCGGCAATCCGGACATGCGCACCCCGATCGCACATGCCCTGGCCTACCCAGAGCGAATCGAGGCTGGTGTCGAGCCGCTGGATCTTTGCCGCATCGGGACCTTGAATTTCGAGCGCCCCGATCTCGTGCGCTTTCCCTGCCTGGGACTGGCCTATGCGGCTTTGGAACGCGGCGGCAATGCCCCGGCAGTGTTGAATGCCGCCAATGAAATCGCGGTTGAAGCTTTCCTCAATGGGGAACTGGGCTTCACCCGCATACCTGCTGTGATCGAACAAACGCTGGCAGATGTGCCTTGGGCAGAGGTCACCACCATCCAGGACGTTCTGGCGGCGGATGCCGCAGGTCGTGCTTCGGCGCAACACCTGGTCGCTGCTGATCGCCGCCGGCAAGCATGAGCGATTTTCTCTTCTATCTGGGCGCCTTTGCGCTGGCGCTGGGGCTTCTGATCGTGGTGCACGAGGCCGGGCATTTCGTCGTTGCCCGTTGGTGCGGGGTCAAGGTGCTGCGTTTTTCCGTGGGTTTCGGCAAGCCGATTTTGTCCCGCCGTTTTGGGCCGGACCGTACGGAATTGGCGCTGGGAGCCTTCCCGCTCGGCGGCTACGTGAAGATGCTGGACGAGCGTGAAGGCGAGGTGGACGCCGCTGAACTGCCGCGCGCCTTCAATCGGCAGTCGGTATGGAAGCGTTTTGTCATCGTGCTGGCGGGCCCAGTGGCCAACTTCATGCTGGCCATCGTCATGTACTGGGTTCTCTTCGTGCATGGCGTGGAGGAACCCAGGCCTTTGCTGGGCAAGCCTGTGGCGCAATCGATAGCCGAGCGGGCGGGCTTCCAGGAGGGGGAGCTTGTTCGCAGCATCGATGGCCAGGCAATCGCTACCTGGCAGGAACTGCGCTGGGAATTGCTGCAGCGGGCCCTCGCCAAGGGTAGCGCTACCCTTGAGGTAATCAACAAGCGGCAGGAAATTTCCTTCCGCAGGATCGAACTTGCTTCCCTCGACACTTCGGATCTAGAAGGGGACATCCTGCTGCAAACAGGTTTTCGCTTTTATCGTCCACACCTTCCGCCGGTCATCGGCAGGATCGCGCCCGGAGGGGTTGCCGATCTGGCCGGCCTGCGCGAAGGGGACAGAATCCTGGCCATCGATGGAGAAGCGATAGCAGACTGGGCGCAAGTTGTGGCCGTCATCCGGGAGGCGCCCGGGCGCTCCCTCCGGCTCGATGCCGGTCGCGAGGGCAGGACCCTCAACCTGTCCGTAACGCCGGCGGCAGCCGATGACCGCGGCAAGCGCATCGGTCGCATCGGCATCGGGGTCCGGGAGCAGGAAATTGACCGCACCGCAGTGATGCAAATCGTGCGGTATGGCCCCGTCGCCGCTCTCGGCAAGGCTGCAGGTCAAACCTGGGAAACCTCCGTTTTCAGCCTGGCAATGCTGGGCCGAATGATCGTTGGAGAAGTGTCCTGGAAAAATCTCAGCGGTCCGGTGACGATCGCAGACTATGCCGGGCAATCTGCGAAGATGGGGCTGTCGTACTACATCAAATTCCTGGCCCTGATCAGCATCAGTCTGGGCGTACTCAACTTGCTACCCATACCCTTATTGGACGGGGGACACTTGATGTATTATATCGTCGAGATAATCAAGGGCGGCCCTGTTTCCGAGCGTGTCATGGAGATTGGCCAGCAGATCGGTTTGGCGCTGCTGGCCATGCTCATGGCTTTCGCCTTCTATAACGATATCAATCGCCTTGTTGCTGGCTGAATCGATGAAAAAGAAAACAATACTTTCAGGCTTGGTGGCGGCACTGTTCTCTGCATCCGGCTTTGCATTCCAGCCATTCGTGGTAAAGGATATTCGGGTCGAAGGCATTCAGCGTACTGAAGCCGGCACGGTCTTCAGTTATCTGCCTGTGAAGGTCGGCGAAACCATGACGGACGAGAAGGCTGCCCAGGCAATCAAGGCACTTTTCGCTACAGGGTTCTTCAAGGACGTCCGCATTGAAGTCGAAAACGATGTGATCGTCGTGGTCCTTGAGGAGCGGCCGGCGATCGCCCAGGTTGATTTCGTCGGCATCAAGGAATTCGACAAGGATGCCCTGAAGAAGGGGCTGAAGGAGATTGGTCTGGCCGAGTCGCGCATTTTCGACCGGTCGATGCTGGAAAGAGCCGAGCAGGAACTCAAGCGTCAATATCTGAGCCGCGGCCTGTATGCTGTCAATATCACCACAACGGTAACGCCGCTTGAACGAAACCGGGTCGGCATCAATTTTGCTGTCGACGAAGGCGAGGTGGCCAAGATCCGCCAAATCAATATCGTTGGTTCGCAGGCATTCCAGGAAAAAGATCTGCTGAGTGTGTTTGCTCTGCGCACACCGAACTGGATCAGCTGGTACACAAAAAACGACCAGTATTCCAAGCAGAAGCTGTCTGCGGACCTGGAAACATTGAAATCCTATTATCAGGACCGCGGTTACATCGAATTCGACGTTGAATCCACTCAGGTATCCATCAGCCCCGACAAGAAGAACATTTATATCACCATCAATGTCAAGGAAGGGGAGAAGTATACGGTTTCATCGGTCAAGTTGGCCGGCGAATTGACATTGCCCGAGGAAGAATTGCGAAAGCTGGTCAGGATCAAGCCTGGTGAAGTGTTTTCCAGGGAGAAGCTGACCGAGACGACGAAACTGATCAACGAGAAGCTCGGCAACGATGGGTTTGCCTTCTCCAACGTCAACGCGGCGCCGGAAATCGACCGCGACAAGAAACAGGTCGGCTTTACGATCCTCGTCGATCCTGGCCGCAGGGTATATGTGCGTCGCATCAATGTCTCCGGCAACACCAGAACGCGCGACGAGGTGATCCGCCGTGAAGCGCGTCAGATGGAAGGCGCCTGGTACGATGGAGAGCAGATCAACAGGACGCGCACTCGAATAGACAGGCTCGGCTATTTCGACGAAGTCAACGTTGAGACACCGCCAGTGGCCGGCACCACCGATCAGGTGGACATGAATCTCAATGTCAAGGAAAAGCCGACCGGAAACATCATGCTCGGCGCGGGCTTTTCCAGTACCGAGAAGTTTGTGCTGTCAGGCTCCATTTCGCAGAACAATATCTTCGGCAGCGGCAGGCATCTTGCCATCAATGTCAACACCGGCAAGGTCAACAAGACCTACTCGCTTTCATTCACAAATCCCTACCATACAGTCGATGGCGTCAGCAGGGGATTTGATATCTATCGTCGCGACCTCGATGCGTCCACGACCGGGGTTGCGAACTACAAAACATCTTCACATGGATTCGGCGTTCGTTACGGCTTCCCCATCGCAGAGGACAATGCCATCGGCGTCGGGCTCTCGTTCGACGATACGCATGTGACGACCTACTTTGACAGCCCGCAGCAGTACAAGGATTTTGTGAGCAAGTTTGGTGCCTCGAATACTACTCTGCTGCTCAACACCACCTGGACCAACGACAAGCGGGATAGCCTGATCTATACCACCAGTGGCTCCCTGCAGCGGGCCTATGCCGAAATCGGCCTGCCCGGTGCCGACCTGAAGTTTTACAAGGTGAATTATCAGCATCAGAAATTCTTCCCCCTGACCAAGGAGATCACGCTGATGCTGAATGGCGAGTTCGGTCTGGGTGACGGCTACAGCGGGGAGACTCTCCCATTTTTCCGCAATTTCTACGCCGGCGGCATGGGTTCGGTGCGCGGCTTCAAGTCGGGATCTCTCGGGCCGAAGGATGTGTATCCTAATGATGAAAACGCACTCGGAGGCAACAGGCGTCTGGTGGGGAACGCGGAGTTCCTGATGCCCATTCCAGGGTTCGGCCTGGACAAGTCTTTCCGGTTTGGCGGATTTTTCGATGCCGGTTATGTCTGGGCAACCGGGGAAAAGATGCGATTGTCGGATTTGCGGTACAGTGTTGGCGTTTCGGTTGCTTGGGCCTCTCCCTTCGGGCCGCTCAAGGTCAGCGTTGCCCAGCCACTCAACAAGAAGTCCGGGGATCAGATCGAGCGCTTCCAGTTCCAGATGGGCACGTCATTCTGAGATCTTTATACGCAGGAGAATTATGTTGAAAAAGCTTGCAGTACTAACCTTTGTCGCTTTGCTTTCAGTGCCGGCATGGGCCGACACCAAGATCGGTTTCGTCAATACCGAGAAGATCTTCCGCGATGCGGCTCCAGCTGTACGCGCCCAGAAGAAGATCGAGAAGGAATTCGAAAAACGCGACCAGGAGATGCAGCGCCTTGCCAAACAACTGCAGGCCGCGCAGGAATCCCTGGAAAAAAATGCAGTCACCATGTCTGAAACAGAGAAACGCAACAAGGAGCGCGAATTCAATGACCTGAACCGCGATTTTCAGCGCAAGCAGCGTGAGTTTCGCGAGGATCTCAACCAGCGTCGCAACGAGGAGCTGGCCGCAGTGCTTGAGCGGGCCAACAAGGCGATCAAGGCAATAGCCGAGGCCGAAAAATACGATGTCATTCTGCAGGAGGCGGTGTATGCCTCGCCGAAGCTCGACATCACCGAGAAGGTCATCAAGGCACTGGCAGACGGCAAGTAAAGCACATGCATGAGCGAACGCGCTGACGGATTTTCACTGGATGAGATCGTTGCGCGCTTCGGCGGCGAACTGGTCGGCGACGGCTCCCGACGCATCACCCAGGTAGCTCCGCTGGAACGGGCAACAGCGGATCAGATTTCCTTTCTTGCCAATCCGAAGTTTCGACAGCAGCTCCAGGGCACGAAGGCGGGCGCTGTCGTTCTAACCCCTGCCGCTGCAAACGCCTGCCCAGGTTTCCACATCATCTGCGCCAATCCCTATGCCTACTATGCACGGGTTGCACAGTTGCTTAACCCGCCTCGGCATGACGAGGCGGGCATCCATCCCTCGGCGGTTGTTGCCGCGATCGTCCCCGGGGATGCACACGTTGGCGCGCATGCCTTCATTGACGCCGAGGCGCTTATCGGACCTGGCACCGTAATCGGGCCGGGCTGCGTGGTCGGCCGGGGCACCATCATCGGAGAAGGCTCACGGCTACATGCCAATGTCACGGTATACCCGGGTTGCGTCATCGGCAGGAATGCCATCATTCACGCCGGAGCCGTCATCGGCGCCGATGGTTTCGGCATGGCGCGCGAAAGCGACGGCAGCTGGGTAAAGATTCCGCAGATCGGCCGGGTCTTGATCGGCGATAACGTCGAGATCGGCGCAAACACGACCATCGACCGCGGGGCCCTTGGCGATACCGTGATCGAGGACGGCGTCAAGCTGGACAATCTGATCCAGATCGGTCACAACGTGCGCATCGGTGCCCATACGGCCATGGCCGGCTGCGTCGGCGTGGCTGGCAGTGCCCGCATCGGAAGACGTTGCACCTTCGGTGGAGCGGCGATGATTCTCGGCCACCTGACGATCGCAGACGATGTAAATATCTCGTCGGCCACGCTGGTGACGAAATCCATCACCCAGCCTGGCACCTATACCGGCGCGATGCCGTTTGAGCCGCACCGGGAGTGGATGAAGAATGCTGCCCGCTTGCGGCATCTGGAGGACATGGCGATCAGAATTCGCCAACTTGAAGCGAGATTCGCAAAATGGGAGAGTGAAAATTGAGCCAGATGGACATCCACGAAATACTTGAGTATCTGCCCCACCGCTACCCCATGCTGCTGGTAGACCGTGTCCTCGAAGTCATCCCGGGAGAGCGCATCGTCGCCTTGAAGAACGTCAGCTTCAACGAGCCCTTTTTTCCCGGCCATTACCCGCACCACCCGGTCATGCCGGGCGTGCTGGTCGTCGAAGCCCTGGCTCAGGCTGCGGCCATCCTCTCCTTCAAGACGATGGGCGGCAAGTCGGACGACAAGTCGGTCTATTACTTCGTCGGCATTGATGGTGCCCGTTTCAAGCGGCCGGTCAGTCCGGGCGACCAGTTGGTGCTCGAAGTTTCTATCCTGAAGAGCAAGCACAGCATCTGGAAATATGCCGCCCGGGCTAAAGTGAATGACCAGGTCGCTGCCGAGGCGGAGCTCATGTGCACCTTGCGTTCGATCGAATGAAGGCGCCGGCTATCCATCCGACCGCGATCGTCCACGACGGCGCGCGGCTTGGCAGCGGCGTTTCCATCGGCGCCTATTCGATCATTGGCGAACACGCCGAGATCGGCGATGGGACCTGGATCGGGCCGCATGTCGTGATCAATGGACATACCCGCATCGGCCGCGACAACCGCATTTTCCAGTTCTCATCGCTGGGTGAGGTTCCGCAGGACAAGAAGTACGCGGGCGAACCGACCCGGCTCGAGATCGGCGATCGCAACACAATCCGGGAATTCTGTACCTTCAATTGCGGCACCGCGCAGGACGCTGGCGTTACCCGCCTGGGCTCGGACAACTGGATCATGGCCTATGTCCACCTGGCACATGACTGCCAGATCGGCAACCACACCATCTTTGCCAACAATGCACAGCTGGCGGGCCATGTCCACGTCGGGGACCATGCCATCCTGGGCGGCTTCACCGGGGTGCACCAATTCGCGCGCGTCGGTGCGCACAGCATGACGGCGGTAGGCACCGTCCTCCTCCAGGACCTGCCGCCCTACGTCATAGCCGCCGGCAATACCGCCAAGCCATTCGGCATCAATTCGGAAGGGCTGCGGCGTCGCGGCTTCAGCAGCGACGCCATCTCTGCCGTGAAGCGGGCCTACAAGCTGATCTATCGCTCCGGCATGGCGCTGGAGGAGGCGCGTTTGAAAATTAGCGGGGAAGCCGAAAGCCAGCCTGCGCTGTCCCTGCTGGCCGAATTTCTCTCCGAACCTGGCAGAGGCATCATCAGATAGAGCCTGTCCGTGTCACAGACAATCCGAATCGCGATGGTCGCCGGGGAGGCTTCCGGTGACCTGCTTGCCAGCCTGCTGATCCAGTCCCTGAAGAAAAGGCTTCCCGATGCGCGCTTTTTCGGCATCGGCGGCCCCAAAATGCAGGCCGTCGGCTTTCAGGCGCTGTTCCCCGCCGAAAAACTCGCGGTGCGCGGTTACGCCGAAGTGCTCAAGCATTATCGCGAAATCGCCGGCATTCGCAGCAAGTTGCTCTCCGCCATGCTCAGCGATCCGCCGCACGCATTCATCGGTGTCGATGCGCCGGATTTCAATCTTCATCTGGAGAAGCGCCTCAAGGCGCGTGGCATTCCGGCGATCCACTACGTGAGCCCCTCCATCTGGGCCTGGCGTGGCGGCCGCATCCGCGGCATCGCCCAATCCGTGTCCCGCATGCTGGCATTGTTCCCGTTCGAGGAAGAAATCTATCGACGCAACAACATCCCCGTCAGTTATGTCGGCCATCCGCTGGCGGACGTCATCCCTGTCGAAGTCAACCGCGCGGCGTTGCGCGAGAAACTCGGCATTCCGGTGGATCAGGTCGTCTTTGCGCTCCTGCCCGGGAGCAGGCAGTCCGAACTGCACTACATGGCCGAAACCTTCATCGAGACAGCCAAATGCCTGAACCAGCGCTTTCCCGCGGCGCGGTTTCTCGTGCCACTGGCTACGCGCGAGACACGGGACATGTTTGAACTCGCACTCTACAAGCTGTCGGCCCAGGGACTGCCAATTACGCGCCTGTTTGGCCATGCCCAGGACGCAATGGCGGTTGCTGACGGGGTGCTGGTCGCCAGCGGGACGGCAACCCTCGAAGCTGCGCTTCTGAAAAAACCCATGGTTGTCGCCTACCGCATGTCGCCCTGGTCCTGGCGATTGATGCGACGCATGCAGTATCAGCCCTGGATCGCTTTGCCGAACATATTGTCAGCGTGTTTTGTCGTCCCGGAATTTCTGCAGGACGATGCAACGCCTGAGAATCTGGCCCAGGCGCTGGGCAACCTCGTGGAGGATCAGGAAACCAGCCGGCGCATCGCCGGCATTTTCACCAATTTGCATGAAAAGTTGCGGCTGAACTCGGCCGAGCGGGCGGCAGAGGCGATCATGCCCTACCTGATCAGGACAGCCGCATGATCCTGGGCACCGCTGGCCGTCTGATCTGCGGGGTCGACGAAGCAGGCAGGGGGCCGCTGGCTGGCCCGGTGTTTGCCGCTGCAGTGATTCTTGATGCCAACAATCCCGTGGAGGGGCTGGCCGACTCGAAGAAGTTGACCGAAAAAGCTCGAGACAGGCTGGCGCCGCTGATCCGCGAACGCGCCCTGGCCTGGGCGGTCGCCAGTGCCTCGGTCGAGGAAATAGATGCCCTGAACATCCTGCAGGCGGCATTGCTGGCGATGTGCCGGGCCGTGCAGGGACTGGCGCGGCTGCCGGACGAGGTTCTGGTTGATGGCACGCATTGTCCCTGCCTCGAGTTTCCTGTCCGGGCTGTCGTGAAGGGGGACAGCACCGTGGCTGCCATTTCCGCTGCCTCCATCCTGGCCAAGACCGCACGCGACGCCGAAATGCTTCGCCTTCATGGGTTGCATCCCCAGTATGGCCTCGACCGGCATAAGGGATATCCTACGGCGGCCCACCTTGCTGCCTTGCGCGAGCATGGCGTCATAGGGATTTACCGTCGCAGCTTCGCCCCTGTGCGAAATTTGCTCGGCAAGGCCTGAAACGCAGTCAGCAGCCGCGAACTGATCGCCATGGGTTGGCCGCAGCCATGGAATGGCCACTATATTTTTGACAACGATGAAAAGAATCACTTCCAGGGACAACGCCACGTTCAAGCAGTTGCGGCTGCTGGTGGAATCCTCACGCGAGCGGCGCAAGCAGGGCAAGACCGTGCTCGACGGCATCCATCTCGTCACGGCCTGGTTGGACCGTTTCGGCCCGCCGGAACTGTTGGCTGTCAGCGAGAGCGGCTCGCAACAGGCTGACATCCGTAAAATTCTGGCCCGGCATCCGCAGCTCGAACCGCATGTCTTCGATGATGCCCTGTTCGGCAAAGTCAGTCCGGTCACCACGCCGACCGGCATTCTCGCCCTGATCCGCATTCCGCAGCCGCAACCTGCACCCGCGATCAGGAATTCCTGCGTCCTGCTCGAAGCCATTCAGGACACAGGCAATCTGGGGTCGATTTTGCGTACGGCGGCGGCAGCCGGCATCCCCGAGGTTTTTCTCGGTCCCGGCTGCGCCCAGGCCTGGTCTCCGCGCGTCCTGCGTGCCGCCATGGGCGCGCATTTCCTGTTGCGCATTCAAGAGCACGCCGCACTCGATCAGGTGATCGGAGGCTTCACTGGCATCAGCGTGTCTACGAGGCTGGATGCAGCGAAGACGATCTACGAGTTGGACCTGACCGGACCGGTGGCGTGGATATTCGGCAACGAGGGGAGCGGGCTGACGGAGGCAACGGCTACCCTGTCCCGGCAGGCCGTCCGGATTCCCATGCCCGGCAAGGTCGAATCCCTCAACGTCGCAGCGGCAACCGCCATCTGCCTGTTCGAGGAGGTGCGGCAGAAAGCGGCTGGGGCTAGAATGCATCTGGTGGAACAGGGCAAATAAACATGGAGGCAGGCATGCAACCCGAATGGTGGCACTGGGCTGTATTGGGTATCGGGCTGATCATTGCGGAACTGGCAGTGCCGGCATTCTTTATCGTCTGGTTCGGGCTGGGCGCTTTGCTGGTCTCGGTTGTCGTGCTGGTTGCGCCCTCCCTGGGTCTGACCGCACAGCTGCTGACCTGGACGGTCGCCTCGGTGGCGATGGTCGTGATCTGGTTCCGCATCTTCAAGCCCGGCATGCACAAGACCCGGATCGGCATGTCGGACTCGAACATCGTCGGCGAGGTCGGCATGCTGACCCGCGACGTCGAGCCTTACCAGAAGGGACAGGTACGTTTCCAGAAGCCGCTCGTCGGCTCTGAGAGCTGGGAATGCATCTCGGACGAAGTGATCAAGTCGGGCGAGCGCGTCAAGGTGCTCGGTATCGAGGGCAGTTTTCTCAAGGTTGGCAAGGCTTAAGGGGGAATCATGAGCGCTGGATTCATCGTTGTCGTAGCAATTCTCGCCTTCGCGCTGGTCACGGTCTGGAAGGGCGTACGCATCATTCCCCAGGGAGAGGAATGGATCGTCGAGCGCCTGGGCAAGTACCATGGCACCCTCCATCCTGGCCTCAACATCATCATTCCCTACCTCGACCGCATCGCCTACAGGCTGGTGACCAAGGACATCATCCTCGACGTGCAGGAGCAGGAGGTCATCACCAGGGACAACGCAGTAATCCTCACCAATGCCATCGCCTTCATCAAGGTGACCGATCCGGTGAAGGCCGTCTATGGCGTGGTCGATTTCTCCGAGGCGATCCGCAACCTGATCATGACCACCCTGCGTTCCATCACCGGCGAGATGGACCTGGACCAGGCGCTGTCCAGCCGGGACAAGATCAAGGTCCGCCTGCGCGAGAGCATCGCCGACGAAGCGGTCGATTGGGGCCTGACGGTGAAATCGGTGGAAATCCAGGACATCAAGCCGTCTGCCTCGATGCAGAAGGCCATGGAATTACAGGCATCCGCGGAACGGGAACGCAAGGCCATGGTGACGCGGGCCGAAGGAGAGAAGCAGTCGATGATCCTGCAGGCCGAGGCGCGCGTCGAATCCGCCCGGCGCGACGCGGAAGCCCAGGTGACGCTGGCGGAGGCGTCGTCGGAGGCAATCAAGCGCGTCGCACAGGCGATCGGCGACCGCGACACGCCGATGCTCTACCTGCTGGGGGAAAGGTACATCACTGCGATCACCCACCTGGCGGGATCCGAGAATGCCAAGATGGTCGTATTGCCGGCCGACATTCAGGAAACGATACGCGGCGTACTGGGCAAGTTCAAGCCCTGACCCGCATCAGGCGCTGCTTTTCGCGCTCCCAGTCGCGCTTCTTCTCCGTGTCCCGCTTGTCGTGCTGTTTCTTGCCATGGGCGAGCCCGATGGCGATTTTCACGCGCCCCTTGGTGAAATGCAGGTCGAGCGGCACCAGGGCATAGCCGGCGCGCTCGACCTTGCCGATCAGCTTGCTGATCTCTGCGGCATTCAACAGCAGCTTGCGCGTGCGAACCGGATCGGGCTGGATGTGGGTCGAGGCCGTCGGCAGCGGACTGATATGGCAACCAATCAGGAAAACCTCCCCGCCCCGAAGGATGACGTAGGCTTCCTTGATCTGCGCCCGCCCGGCGCGGATCGCCTTGACTTCCCAGCCTTCCAGGACGAGGCCCGCCTCGAAGCGTTCCTCGATGAAATAGTCGTGGAAGGCCTTCTTGTTGTCAACAATGCTCATGATGGCTTTGCGCTAGAATTCGCGTGATTCTATAGCATGTGGCAAACATGGCCGAAGTCAGGAAGTCCGTCCTGGTCGAGTACAGCGTCGGACAGATGTTCCATCTCGTAGACCGGGTCGAGGAGTATCCCCGGTTTCTGCCCTGGTGCGGGGGCACCGAACTGATCCATCGCGACGAGGCCAAGACCGTCGCGACGCTGCACATCAACTATCATGGCATCAAGGCGGATTTCTCCACGGAGAACGACAAGGAAGCCCCGTTTTTCATGAAGATCAACCTGCGACACGGCCCCTTCGAACACCTCGATGGCTGCTGGCATTTCAAGCCACTCGGCGAAACCGCCTGCAAAGTCGAGTTCCAGCTCCATTACGAATTCGCCAGCAAGCTGCTGGAGAAGGCATTGGGGCCGGTCTTCCACCATATTGCCAACACCTTTGTCGATTCGTTCGTTCGCCGGGCGAGTCAGGTCTATGCGCAAAATGGCTGAATCACTTTCGATCGAAATCGCCTATGCACTGTCGCAAAAACAGGAGCTGGTGCATCTGAAACTGCCAGCAGGCAGCACCGTGCAACAGGCCATTGATGCCTCCGGGCTGAGGCAAAGGCATCCCGAGATCGATCTGGCGAAGAACAAGGTCGGGGTTTTCGGCAAGCTCACCAGGCTCGATGCGCCATTGCGCGACCGGGATCGTGTCGAGATCTACCGGCCGCTGATCGCCGATCCGAAGGAAGTCCGCAAGCAGCGGGCCGAGGAGGGCAAGGCGATGAAGAAGGGGGGCGGGGACCTAGAGGGCTAGCGGGTCGGCGGCGCTAGCTATTTGCACCAGGATTGCACGGATTTCCTGGCCTTTTCGGTTTCCTGTGCCCGCATTTCGTCGTCCAGCGGGATTGACTCCCCGGCCTCATTGAGACGGCTCATGCGCTGTCCGGACTCGAGCGCGTTGAGGTTTCTCTTCGCATCCTCGCAGTTGCGCTTGCTGTCTTCCACATCCTTTCTTTCGCTTTCAGCCTTGGCTCGCGCCTTGTCAGACTCGGTCTGCCGCTTGCGGAAATCCATATCCTGCTCGGCGACGCTGCGGGCGGGTGCTCCAGATGGCGTCGCGGCACCGGATGGCGTTCCGGCGCGTACTTTCTTGGCATCCACGCCGGGCGGCGGGGTGTCGGCATAATGAATTTTTCCGCTGGCATCCCGCCATGTGTAGACTTGGGCCGAAGCGACGCCCCACAGGCAGGCCAGGATCAACAGGATGACTGCACGCATTAGCTTCTCCCTCGTTTGCCGTCAAAAGGCCACCTGCGTATAATACGGATTTGGAACCGAGGTTGAAAGCCATGCGAGTGATAACCAAGGCACTCACATTCGACGACGTCCTGCTCGTCCCCGCCCACTCCACCATCCTTCCCCGCGATGTCAGCCTGGCGACCCAGGTGTCGCGTAACATCCGCCTGAACATTCCGCTGGTATCGGCCGCGATGGACACCGTGACCGAGGCGCGCCTTGCCATCGCCCTGGCGCAGGAAGGCGGCATCGGCATCGTGCACAAGAACCTGCCGGCGCGTGCCCAGGCAGCCGAGGTGGCCAAGGTCAAGCGCTTCGAATCGGGGGTGCTGAAAGACCCGATCACCATACCGCCCGACATGCCGGTTCGCGAAGTGCTGAACCTGACCCGCCAGTACAGGTTTTCCGGCCTGCCCGTGCTCGAAGGCGCCAGGGTCGTCGGCATCGTTACCAACCGCGACCTGCGCTTCGAGACCAATCTGGATCAGCCGGTGCGCAACATCATGACGCCGCGAGAGCGGCTCGTCACCGTCAAGGAGGGCTGCAATCCGGACGAGGCCAAGGCGCTGATGCACAAGCACAGGCTCGAACGCGTGCTGGTCGTGAATAGCGACTTCGAGTTGCGCGGCCTGATCACCGTAAAGGACATCCTCAAGTCCACCGAGCATCCCTTCGCCTGCAAGGACAACCTTGGCCGCCTGCGTGTCGGCGCAGCCATCGGCGTCGGCCCGGGAACGGATGAGCGCGCCGAACTGCTAGTCGAGGCAGGGGTGGATCTGCTGGTGGTTGACACCGCCCACGGCCATTCCCAGGGTGTGCTTGAGCGCGTTCAATGGGTCAAGAAGCGCTTTCCCCAAGTCGATGTGATCGGTGGAAATATTGCGACCGCCAATGCAGCGCGCGCCCTGGTCGAGCACGGCGCCGATGGCGTCAAGGTCGGCATCGGCCCGGGCTCGATCTGCACCACCCGCATTGTGGCAGGTGTCGGCGTGCCCCAAATTACGGCCATCGACAGCGTCGCCACTGCGCTGCGTGATTCCGGTGTTCCCCTCATCGCCGACGGCGGCATCCGCTATTCCGGCGACATCTCCAAGGCGATTGCTGCCGGCGCCTATGCCGTGATGCTGGGCGGCCTGTTCGCCGGCACCGAGGAAGCGCCTGGCGAAATAGAGCTCTTCCAGGGGCGGTCCTACAAATCCTACCGCGGCATGGGGTCCCTCGGCGCCATGCAGCAGGGAGCTGCGGATCGCTATTTCCAGGAAGCCGATGCGAACGTCGACAAGCTGGTACCGGAGGGCATCGAGGGCCGCGTTCCCTACAAGGGCCCGGTCGGCGCCGTGATTCACCAGCTGATGGGCGGCCTGCGCGCCAGCATGGGCTATGTCGGATCGAACGGCATCGACGAGATGCGCAGCCGCGCCGAATTCGTCGAAATCACCTCGGCGGGGGTGCGCGAATCCCACGTCCATGACGTGCAGATCGTCAAGGAAGCGCCCAACTACCGCGTCGAATAAGGCCCCCTGCGGGCGTTTCAGTCATGCACAAAAAGATACTCATCCTCGATTTCGGCGCCCAGTATTCGCAGTTGATCGCCCGCCGCGTGCGCGAGCAGCAGGTCTATTGCGAACTGCATCCCTATGATGTTTCCGAAGCCTTCATCCGCGAGTTCGCACCCGTCGGCATCATCCTCTCCGGCGGACCGAACTCGGTTTATGAAGAGGAAGCCTACCGCGCCGCCCAGGTTGTTTTCGAACTGGGCGTACCGGTCCTGGGCATCTGCTACGGCATGCAGACCATGGCCGTGCAACTGGGCGGCAAGGTGGAAGGCGCCAAGAAACGCGAGTTCGGCTATGCGGAAATCCGCGCCCGCGGCCACTCCAAGCTGCTGGAAGGCATCCAGGACAGCGTCAATGCTGCAGGCCACGGCCTGCTCGACGTTTGGATGAGCCACGGCGACAAGGTGACCGAACTGCCGCAGGGCTTCAAGGTCATCGCCAGCAATGAGTCGACACCCATTACCGGCATGGCCGACGAGGCGCGTCGCTTCTACGGCGTCCAGTTCCACCCCGAGGTCACCCATACCATCCAAGGCAAAGCGATCATTGCCCGCTTCGTGCTGGACATCTGCGGCTGCACCGGCGACTGGAACATGCCGGACTACATCGACGAAGCCGTCGAAAAAATTCGCGCGCAGGTCGGGACGGAGGAGGTGATCCTCGGCCTGTCCGGCGGCGTCGATTCCTCGGTGGCGGCGGCGCTGATCCATCGCGCCATCGGCGACCAGCTCACCTGCGTCTTCGTCGACAACGGCCTGCTGCGCCTGAACGAGGCGGAACAGGTGATGAAAACCTTCGCCCGCAGCCTTGGCGTCAAGGTCATCCATGTCGATGCTGCCGATCAGTTCCTCGGCAAGCTGGCCGGTGTCACCGAGCCCGAACGGAAACGCCGCATCATCGGGGCTGACTTTGTCGAGGTGTTTCAGGCAGAGGCGCAGAAGCTGCCGAAAGCCAAGTGGCTGGCGCAAGGCACCATCTACCCGGACGTGATCGAATCCGCCGGCGCCAAGACCAAGAAGGCCCACACCATCAAGTCGCACCACAATGTCGGCGGCCTGCCGGACACCCTGCACCTCAAGCTGCTGGAGCCCCTGCGCGAGCTGTTCAAGGACGAGGTGCGCGAACTCGGTGTCGCACTCGGCCTGCCGCACGACATGGTGTATCGCCATCCCTTCCCGGGCCCCGGCCTGGGCGTGCGCATCCTCGGCGAAGTGAAGCGTGAATACGCCGACCTGTTGCGCCGCGCCGACGCCATCTTCATCGACGAGCTGCGTGCGGCCGAGTGGTACGACAAGACCTCCCAGGCCTTCGCCGTCTTCCTGCCGGTGCGTTCCGTCGGCGTCATGGGCGACGGCCGCACCTACGAAAACGTGGTGGCCCTGCGCGCCGTGCAGACCCAGGACTTCATGACGGCCCAGTGGGCGGAGTTGCCCTACAGCCTGCTGGCCAAGGTGTCCAACCGCATCATCAACGAGGTGCGCGGCATCAACCGCGTGGTCTACGACATCTCCGGCAAGCCGCCGGCGACCATCGAGTGGGAGTAGGGCGGTTCAGCCGAAGCGGTTGGCCAGCCTGCCCACGCCCTCGATTACAACCTCCACCAGATCGCCTTCCTCGATCGGGCCGGCGCCGAGCGAAGTGCCGCAGGCAATGATGTCGCCCGGCATCAGCGTCATGTCCTGCGACAGCCGGCTGACGATGGCGCGCGGCGCGAAGAACATGTCGGCCACAGGATAGTTCTGCTTCTCCATGCCGTTCACCAGCGTCTTCACCGTCAGCGTATCCGGCTCGAGGCCGGTGACGATGACCGGGCCGAACGGTCCGAAGGTATCGAAGCTCTTGGCGCGACACCATTGCGGAAAACTGGTGTCGCTGCGCAGGATGTGCCGGGCCGTGACGTCGTTGACGCAGGTATAACCGAGAATATGGCGGTCCGCCTCGGTCTCGCTGACGCTCCGGCAGGGCTTGCCGATGACTATGCCCAGTTCGCCCTCGAAGACCACCGGGCCTGCGTAGCCCGTCGGCCGCCGGATCAGCTCCCCATGGGCCGCGAAGCAGTTGGGCGTCTTGACGAACCAGAGCGGGTGTTCGGGCCGCTGCAGGCTTTCGACCTCGGCACGCGCCGCGAAATTGTTCCACAGGCCGATCATCTTCGTCGGCTGGCAGGGCGGCAGGAGGGCCACGGCTTCCAAGGTCAGGCGCTCGCCGGTCGGCTGCGCACCGGCAAACGGATCGCCTGCACAGACCTCGATGGTATCCTTGTCGAACATGCCGAACTTGGTCGAACCCTGGTGTAAAAAGCGCAGCCAGACTGTCATGATGCTTCCATCCTCGCGAACCCCGCAGCAGGGGCGTGAATTTAACGCCACATCCTCCTTCGAAGCAAGGGAAAGACATTCATGACTGCATCGGAATCCATCGACGCCGGCTTCATGGCCGAGGCGCTGCGCCTGGCGCGTGAGGGCGGCACGCTGGGAGAAGTGCCGGTGGGCGCCGTGGTGGTCAGGGACGGAGAAGTTATCGGGCGCGGTTTCAACGCGCCGATTTCACGCCAGGACCCGACCGCACATGCGGAAATCCTTGCCCTTCGGGACGCGGCCCGCCGCCTGGGGAATTACCGGCTGCCCGGCTGCGAGCTCTACGTCACCCTGGAGCCCTGCGTGATGTGTGCCGGGGCCATCATTCACGCACGCATTGCCAGGGTGGTGTTCGGCGCAAGAGACCCGAAAACGGGCGCCTGCGGCAGTGTGGTCAATCTCTTCGGCGAGCCGCGCCTGAATTTTCATGCGGCCATCGAGGAGGGCGTACTCGCTGGCGAATGCAGCGCGCTTCTGACGAACTTCTTTGCCGCCAGGCGCGGCAGAACGGAAACCGCCTGAAATGAAAATCCGCATCAACCTCTCCCGCCAGACGCTGGAACTCTTCGACGATTCCGGGAAATGCCTGCGCAACTACGCGGTTTCGACCTCCAAGATGGGGCCGGGTGAACAGCGCGGCAGCTTCCGAACGCCGCGCGGCCGCCATATCGTTCGCGCGAGGATTGGCGAGGGGCAACCCGAGAACGCCGTCTTCGTCCGGCGGCGGCCGACGGGCGAAATCTATTCGCGGGAACTTGCGGACCGGCATCCGGGGCGCGACTGGATCCTGACGCGCATCCTTTGGCTGTCGGGATGCGAACCGGGACGCAATCGCCTGGGAGATGTGGATACGATGCGCCGTTTTGTCTATATCCACGGCACGCCCGACGGCACCGAGCTGGGGCAGCCAAATTCGATCGGATGCATCCGCATGCGCAATGCCGACATACTCGAACTGTTCGACCTCGTGCCGGCCCGAACCGTTGTGGAAATCACCGAGTAGGCGGCCGCGAGACGGGGAAGACGAACGCCCGCCTTTCTCCCGGCTGGCTATCCGGCAGGAACCCCTGCTCGATGAATCGCACATTTCCGGCAGCATCCCTCAGCAGGATCGTAGCCGAGCGCGTACCGTAGCCGGGCAAACTCACAAAGGCCGCCGAGAGCAGCCGCTCCCATTCGAGGCTGACGCCTGTGCGCGGCAGCGCCTCGTCGGGCGCGATGCTGTCGTCGCGCAGGAGGGCGAATAGCGGCGCTTCGTCGGGCAGGGCGTGAAGGGCTGCATTCAGGGCCGACTTGCCACGGGCCACCTTGGGCCAGGGGGTATCGAGCAAATGGTTCGACAGGCCATACACGCCGGGCGCGAGCGCCTGTTCGCCTTCTCCGCAATTCGAAAAGCACCACAGGCTTTCCATATCTCCGAAGAGGAGGTTGAAGCCGTTATGGGCCGAGGCCACGGCTTCGAGTTCGGCCAGGTACTCCCGCGGACTTTGCGTGCCGGATAGGAAGCGGTAGACCAGTTCTCCGCGCGAGGGCGCGCCGGTTTTATTGCGCGCAGGATCGCGAAAGTTGGTCAGCGCAGCAAAGCGGCCTCCGCGTGTCACCCCCAACCAGGTGCCGCCGGCCTCGAGATCGCGCCCGGCCAGCACATCGGGCGCATCGGCCCAAAAGTCAGCCGCTGCAGTACGGCGGGAAAAGAACTCGTCGCGGTTGGCTGCCACCACCAGGGGATAGTCGGGATGGGCCTGCCAGGCAAGCAGGATCAGGCACATGGCCCGCGTTCGCTAGTCAAGTGGGTAGGGCAGGGCAAGGAATGACAACCGGGGGCCATCGGCGCTGCCGACGCGCACATCGCCGGCTTCGGCGCTCGACATCAGCATCGAGGCAAGCAGTTCACAGCCGCCCGACGGACTGGGCGCGGCTTCGATGACCTTGCCGCAGGACTGGTCCGCCAAGTCGGGGCTGAAGAGGTCCGTGCCGGGCTGCGGGCAGTCGCTCTGGACACTCGCGCGATAGGTACGGCGCTTGACCTTGCCGAGGTATTTCGTGCGTGCCACGATTTCCTGGCCGGGATAGCAACCCTTGGTAAAGCTGACGCCGCCGATCAATTCGAGATTGGCCATCTGCGGCACGAATTCTTCCTGGGTTGCCGAAGTGATATGCGGAACACCGGCCGCGATCTCCAACCAGCGCCAGGCTGGCGTGCCGACAGGTCTTGCCAGACTGGCCAGCTTGTTCCACACCGGCACGGCAGCATTGGCATGAACCGCCAACTGGATCCGATGTTCGTCGAGACGGATCGCCGTTCCAGCGTCGAAACGCAGCACATCGTACTGGGAGGAGGGAATGCCTGCCCCCAGCGCCTTGAGAGCGGCTGCCGCCCCGGTTCCGGCAATGCCCAGGAGGACGATATCGCTGTTGGCATCCGAGAGTTTCACCTTCGAACGCAGTACGTACATGCCGAGTTTCTTGAGCATTCCCGGCTGAATGTCAGACGAGAGTTGGAGCAGGTAGTCCTGGCCTTCGCGCCAAATCAGAAAATCGGCCAGGAGGCGGCCTTTAGGGCTGCAGAAGCCGCAGCGCTCGGCGCGCTCCCGGCCAAGATGCTGTACATCATTCGAGAACAGATTGTGCAGGAAACTGGCGGCGTCCTCTCCGGTGGCGCGAATCACCCCGAACTGCGTCAACGGTGCCAGCACCGTATCCCCTGCGGCGGCCTTGAGCTCGGCTTGCGCGTCGCCGAAATCGCATGCTTCGCCCGCTTCAAGGCGGGCTCCAACGCTTGCGAGGAAGTCCTGCCAATTGCTGGAGTTCATGGTTTCTTCGTCTGGTTGAGCGGTAGGTTATTATAGCTTTTGTGCCTCCCCTCATTTTTTCAACCCTCCTCCAATAATGCGCTGGTTGCTTCGCCTGCTCGGCTTGTCGTTTGCAACTGCGCTCGGTTTCCTTGGCTGGATGGGGTATTTCGCCACCCAGCCGCTCGCGCTCCAGGCCAGCCCGCTTGATTTCACGGTAAAGGCCGGCAGCACCCTGCGCAGCGCCTCACGCCAGATCGAAGAAGCAGGCGTGGCCATGCCTGCCTGGCAATTCACACTGTTAGGGCGTGCCCTGGGCAAAGCGGCGGAAATCAAAGCCGGCAGCTATCAGCTGGCTGAGGGCGTCACCCCGCTGAAGTTGCTGGAAAAGCTCACCCGGGGCGACGTTACGCAGGCGGAAATCGTACTGCTGGAAGGCTGGACATTCCGCCAAATGCGTGCAGCACTCGATGCCCATGCTCACGTCCGGCACGACACGGCAGGCCTGACGGAACGCCAAATCATGGAGAAATTGGGAGTCGAAGGGGCGGCAGAAGGCCGCTTTTTCCCGGACACCTACTTGTTCGCCAAGGGATCCAGCGATCTCGAGGTACTCAAGCGGTCCTACCGCCAGATGGAAAAATTGCTGCTCACGGAATGGGGGCGGCGGCAAGCCAACCTGCCCTATGCATCGCCTTACGAGGCGCTCATCATGGCCTCCATCGTTGAAAAGGAAACCGGCCAGTCACAGGACCGGGCGCAGATTGCCTCCGTATTCATCAACCGCCTGAAAAAGTGCATGCTGCTCCAGACCGATCCGACGGTGATCTATGGTTTGGGCGAGCGTTTCGATGGCAACCTGCGCAAGCGCGATCTTCAGGCGGATGGCCCCTACAATACCTATACGCGGACCGGCTTGCCGCCAACGCCGATTGCCATGCCTGGCCTGGCTTCTATTCAGGCGACGCTGAACCCTGTCAGGACGGATGCGTACTATTTCGTTGCCCGCGGTGACGGATCGAGCCAGTTCTCACGAACGCTGGAGGAGCACAATCGTGCCGTGGCGAAATACCAACTGAAAAAAGGGAATTGAATGCGTGGCAAGTTCATCACGCTGGAAGGCATAGACGGCGCCGGTAAAAGCACCCACCATGCGTGGCTGGTCGAGTTTCTGAAGCACCAGGGGAAAGCCGTTGTTGCAACGCGAGAGCCGGGGGGTACTGAACTGGGGGAAAAGCTGCGCGCCTTGCTGCTGTCTGAGCCCATGCACCTGGAAACCGAGGCGCTGCTGATGTTTGCCGCCCGGCGGGAACACCTGGATAAACTGATCCTGCCGGCTCTAGCGCATGGGAAATGGGTTGTTTCCGACCGCTTCACTGATGCCACTTACGCCTATCAGGGAGACGGCAGGGGCCTGGCCCCGGAGAAAATCAAGGCTCTGGAACGTTGGGTGCAGGGGGACTTTCAGCCGGATTTGACGTTTGTTTTCGATCTGCCGACGGAAATCGCCTGCGAACGGCTGGCAAAAACGGGGTCGGCTCCGGACCGGTTCGAGCGGGAAACCCGGGAATTTTTCGAGCGAGTCAGGGAATCCTATTTACGAAGGGCTGCGATCGAACCCGACAGAATCAAGGTTATCGACTCAAGGCTTAGCATTCCCGAAATCAAGAAACAACTTGAGAATATAGTCGTAAGTAACTGAATAAATGATTTATTCTTGGCATAAAGAGCTGTGGAGAAAGTTGTTCGAGCGCGCCGGGCAATGGCCCCACGCCTTGCTATTGGCGGGACCACATGGTGGCGGAAAACAGGATTTTGCCCATGCTCTGGCCACCAGGCTGCTGTGTGAAAAGGCGACCGGAAACGAGCAGGCTTGCGGGGCATGCCCTTCCTGCAACTGGATGTCCAGTGGCAACCACCCTGACTTCAGGCTAATCGAACCAGGCGGAGACGAATTGGATGATCCTGAATCCGACGCGGAACCTGCCATGCAGAAAAAAAAATCCGAACAGATTCGTATCAACCAGGTTCGGGCACTGAATGATTTCCTTGGGATCGGCACGCATCGCCAGGGGGCCCGGATCATTATCATTCAGCCGGCCGAAGCCATGAACCAGGCGACAGCCAATTCACTTCTTAAAATGCTTGAAGAACCATCTTCAAGTACTATGTTTATATTGATAACTAATAACAAAAGAAGGCTTCTTCCAACAATCCTCAGCCGTTGCCAGACGCTTGTCTTTGCGAAACCTGCCATGGATCAGGCCTTGACCTGGTTACGCGAATGCGGCACGCCCCACGCTGAGGATTTGCTGGCCCACGCAGGTGGCATGCCGCTTACCGCCCGCAGTGAGGCCGGGGACTGGGATCGGTTGGACGGGTTTTATCGAGACTTGGCGCAACTTGAACACGCCGGCCCGGTAACGATTGCCGGACGCTGGGAATCCTGGTTGAAAGAAAACAAGGAAGAGGAACCCACCATCGACAAACGTACCCTGGTTATCTGGATGCAGAAATGGGTGTTCGATCTGGTTGCAATGAATTTGTGTGGCCAGGCTGTTTTCCATATCCATAAATTGCAGGAGGTTCGAACTGCCGCAGGGCGGGCCTCAGTCAGTGCCTTGATTGACTGCTACAATGACTTGCTGCGAATCAGGGCGGTATCGCAACACCCCTTGAATCCGCGCCTGTTTCTGGAAGACATGCTGTCTCGCTATGCGAGAGCAGCCTCGAGCGGGAGATAACGGAGTCCATGTCTGAGCCTGCCAAACCCCAGCCAATCGGCGCGCGCCCGAGTGTTCTGTCTTTAAATATAAATTCAAAATCAGCACTTTACGCTGCCTACATGCCTTACTTGAAGCGCGGCGGAATATTTGTGCCGACAGCCAAACCCTACACTATCGGCGATGAGGTGTTCATGCTGCTGTCGTTGATGGATGAGCCGGGAAAATTGCCGATAGCCGGCTCAGTAGTTTGGGTTACCCCGGCTGGAGCCCAAAACAACAAAACGCAGGGCATAGGGGTCCAATTTAGCGAAGACGAGTCTGGCCAGGCTGCCCGTCATAAGATCGAAACCATCCTGGCCGGATATCCCGCAGGTCGCCAGACCCACACCATCTAGTATTTTCGCCGATGCTGGTTGATTCGCATTGCCACCTCGATTTCCCGGAGCTGGCAAATCGCATCGATCAAGTCCTCTCATCCATGGAGCGCGCCAGGGTTGGCGCAGCCTTGTGCATCGGGGTTAGCCTGGAAAAAATGCCTGATGTGCTATCGTTGGCCGAGCAGCATGAAAATCTTTTTGCATCGGTCGGTGTCCACCCGGAACACCAGGACTGTCGTGAACCGGATGTGGCAACCTTATTGCGCTATGCACAGCATCAGCGGGTGATAGGCATCGGTGAAACCGGACTGGATTACTACTGGCACAAGGACAGGCCCGAGTGGCAGCGAGAACGCTTTCGCACCCACATCAGGGCCGCAAGGGAATCACACAAGCCATTGATTATTCATACAAGAGATTCTGCCGAGGACACCTTGCGCATCATGCGTGAGGAGGGTGCCGAAGCTGTCGGCGGGATAATGCATTGCTTTACCGAAACACAAGCGGTGGCGGACAGTGCGCTGTCACTTGGCTTTTACATTTCATTTTCAGGTATTGTGACGTTCAAGAACGCCAAACAACTCAAGCAGGTCGCAAGGTCAATTCCCTTGAATCGCATTCTCGTGGAAACCGATTCGCCTTATCTGGCACCGGTGCCGTATCGCGGCAAGCCCAATGAGCCGGCTTATGTCAGGCACGTAGCCAATGAAATTGCCTTGCTCAGGGAAATGGACGTACTGGAGATCGAGCAAGCCACCACACAGAACTTCTGCCGTTTATTCAAGGTTGCAATCAATTGATAACTCGTTATTTTTCATATCTTAATCGTCAGGCGCGGAGAGCCCTGTTGGGCATCGCTTTGGGCATCTGTGCCGGCATCGCAACGGCTGGCGTCTATGACGACCTCCTGAAGGCACTCGAAGACAACAATACTGAAGCTGTCACGACCATTCTCCAGCGTGGCATGGATGTGAATACGGTCGACAAGTCCGGCAACTCGCTCCTGATGCTGGCGGTAGAAAAAGGTAATGTCGAGCTCGTGAGATTCCTGATCGAGCATCGAGCGCGCGTTCGGGTAAGAAACCAGTATGGCGATACGCCATTGATGTACGCTGCATTGAAGGGCCATATCGACATCGTCAAGCTGTTGGTGGCTGCAGGCGGGGAGATCAACCATCCTGGCTGGACACCTCTGATCTATGCAGCTTTCGAAGGCCGAGATGACGTGGTCGAATTCCTTGTTTCCAAAGGTGCCGACCTCAATGCCCTGGCGCCTAACCAGGCTACCGCCTTGATGCTTGCTTCAAGAAATGGCCATTTGGGTACCGTCACATTGCTGCTCAAGGCCAACGCCAACCCGAATATCAGAACGCCTGACGGAGCTTCAGCCCTGAAGTGGGCTGCGGACGGAAAGCATGATCAAATCGTCGAAATGCTTACGAAAGCTGGGGCAACGAAATGAAATGAATCGCCCTGCCTTTCACGCCATAATATTACGTATAATCTGTATTATGTTTAATTTAATGAACCCTGCATCCTTGACAGGACCGCCCTATTGAACCGGTTATGCGTTAGGCGAGAAAGGCCTCATTGATATGGTGCCCGGAGCCGGAATCGAACCGGCATGACCGTTTCCGGTCGAGGGATTTTAAGTCCCTTGCGTCTACCAATTTCGCCATCCGGGCAAATGAAGGCTCGAAACGAAAAGGATTGGAGGCGGGGGTCGGAATCGAACCGGCGTAGACGGCTTTGCAGGCCGCTGCATAACCACTTTGCTACCCCGCCGCGGTTTGACCGGGCACTCTTCGAAACTAAAAGGGGAAAACGCAGTGACATACGCTTTCCCCCGGGGAATCTGGAGCGGGAAAGGAGTCTCGAACTCCCGACCTCAACCTTGGCAAGGTTGCGCTCTACCAACTGAGCTATTCCCGCGGAACAGGCGTGCATT
>CAJPFL010000040.1 GCA_905339315.1 Rhodocyclaceae bacterium | reverse complement strand
TGTCGCTGCTCGGCCGGCCGCTGGTGATCGCGCTCAACCGCATGGACGAGGCGCGCGAGAAGGGCATCTACGTCAACGCCCGGGCGCTGTCGGAGCGGCTCGGCGTGCCGGTGGTGGCGACGGTGGCGCACATGGGCATGGGGCTCACCGATCTGTTCGCCGCGGCACTGGCGGCCGCGCGCGAGCAGGCGTGCCCGCTGGCCCAGCAGTGCAGCGAGCACATCCGCGAAAGCCTGAAGCCGCTCAACGCCATCCTGGCGCGGCCGGAAATCGAAGAGGCCTTCCGCGTGCCGCGCCCGCTGCTGCTGATGCAGCTGGCGGAAAACGACGACTGGTTCCTGCGCGAGCTGTCCGAGCACTTTCCGGCAATGCTGCCGGAGGTGGAAGCGGCGCGCGCCGAGGCCCAGCGCAGGCTGCCGCGGCCGCTCTCCGACGAACTGCATGCCGACCGCCACCATCGCGCCGCGCTGCTTTTCGAGGCGGTCACAAGGCTGGGCGCGCAGGAGGACAGCGAGCGCTGGAAGCGCTGGCTCGACGAGCTGTTCCTGCATCCGCGCTGGGGCCTGATCGGCAGCCTGGCGGTGTTCGCGCTGGTGCTGTTCATGGTGTTCGAGGTGAGCGCCGTGCTGGACGGACTGACTTCTGCGCGGCTGGCGGCGTGGGTCGGACAGTGGCAGCCGGAGAACACGGCGGGCGTGGTCGGCCGCGCCGTGGCCGACGCGCTGGTCGGGATGGTCGGCATCGTCGTGCCCTACATGCTGCCGCTGGTGCTGCTGCTGGTGGCACTGGAGGAATCCGGCATCATGCACCGCGTCGCCTTCGTGGTGGACCGCGGCTTCCATGCCGTAGGACTGCACGGCGGCGTGGCCGTGCCCTTCCTCATCGGGCTCGGCTGCAACGTGCCGGCGATCTCGGCGGTGGCCACCACGGCCCGTGGCCGCGAGCGCATCGTCGCCTCGCTGCTGATCACCTTCGTACCCTGCTCGGCGCGCTCGGCCATCGTGCTGGCACTGGGCGGCAAGTATCTTGGCGTCCAGGGCGTGATCGCGGTCTTCGCGCTGGCCATGCTGACCCTGGCAATGCTCGGCAAGCTGCTCGGCCGGCGCTATCCGGAGGACGTGCGCGGCCTGGTGCTGGAGATCCCGCCCTACCGCCTGCCGGCCTGGCCGGCGCTGCTGCGCAATACCTGGGCGCGCACCAGCGACATCCTCACCATCGTCACGCCGCTGCTCGTCGCCGGCAGCGTGGTGCTGGCGCTGCTGGCGCACTTCGGCGCCGACGACCTCATCAACGCGGCGCTGACGCCGGTGACGGCGTGGTGGCTGGGGCTGCCGGTGGCGCTCGGCGTGCCGATCCTGTTCGGCATCCTGAGGAAGGAACTGTCGCTGCTGATGGTGTACCAGGCGCTCGGCACGCTGGAGATATCCCCCCTGCTCGACTGGGTGCAGATCCTCGTCTTCCTGGTGTTCCTGACCTTCTACATTCCCTGCGTATCCACCTTCGCCGTGATGCTGAAGACCCTCGGCCGGCGCGAGGCGCTGTTCTCGGTGGCGCTGTCGGTCGGGGTGGCGCTGGGGCTGGCGGGGGCGGTGCGGCTGGGCGCGGAACTGCTGCGGTTCGTGGCCTAACGGCCCTTTTTCAGCAGCGACAAGACGCCGATCAGGATCAGGATCAGCGGCCACCAGGTCGCCACCAGGGCCTTCAGTTCGCCCAGCGGCAGGATGCCCAGGTTGGAGAGCAGGAGCAGGCCGCCGAGGACGATGAGGACGACGGGCCAGAAGGTGCCGCGCATGGAAAGCCTCCAGGAATTGACTGCTTCGCATGATAGCGGATGGCCCGACGCTTCTGCCCACATTTTACCCACAGGCAATTCACAGGCTTATACAAGGCTTATCCACTCGCCAGCCGGCCTGGCCGGGGGTAAACTGCCCGGCACATGGCCCAGGCACGCGCATTCACTCCCCAAGCCGCAGGCGATCCGCAACTGGCGGCGCTGAAGCTGCCGCCGCATTCCATCGAGGCGGAGCAATCTCTGCTCGGCGGCCTGCTGCTCGACAACAGCGCCTGGGACCGCATCGCCGACCAGGTCGCCGAGTCGGATTTCTACCGTGACGACCACCGCCGCATCTTCCGCCATATCGCCAAGCTGATCGAGGCCGGTCGCCCGGCCGACGTGGTGACGGTGTATGAGTCGCTGGAAAAGGCCGCCGAATCCGAGCAGGCCGGCGGCATGGCCTACCTCGGGGAGATCGCCAACAACACGCCGTCGGCGGCCAACATCAAGCGCTACGCCGAGATCGTGCGCGAGCGGGCGATCCTGCGCAAGCTGGTGGCGGTGGGCGACGAGATCGCCGCCAGCGCCCTGAATCCCGCCGGCCGCGAAGCCAAGGCGCTGCTCGACGAGGCCGAGTCGAAGGTCTTCGAGATCAAGGACGCCGGCGCACGCACCACCGAGGGCTTCACTGCCATCCAGCCGCTGCTGGGGCAGGTGGTGGACCGCATCCAGGAACTCTACGACCGCGAGCACCCGTCTGACATCACCGGCATCCCGACCGGCTTCCACGACCTCGACATGAAGACTTCGGGCTTCCAGCCCGGCGATATGGTGATCGTCGCCGGCCGGCCCTCGATGGGCAAGACCGCCTTCGCCCTCAACATCGCCGAGCACGTCGCCCTGGAATCGAAACTGCCGGTGGCGATCTTCTCGATGGAAATGCCGGGCACCCAGCTCGCGATGCGCTTCCTCTCCTCGGTCGGCCGCCTCGACCAGCACCGCGTGCGCACCGGCCGGCTCAACGACGACGAGTGGCAGCGCATGACCTTCGCCCTCGGCAAGCTGCACGAGGCGCCGATCCACATCGACGAGACGCCGGCCCTGAACTCCACCGAGCTGCGCGCCCGCGCGCGGCGGCTCTACCGCCAGTGCGGCAAGCTCGGCCTGATCGTCATCGACTACCTGCAGCTGATGTCCTCGGTGCGCGACGGCGAGAACCGCGCCACCGAGCTGTCGGAGATCTCGCGCTCGGTGAAGGCGCTGGCCAAGGAGCTGCACGTGCCGGTGGTGGCGCTCTCGCAGCTCTCGCGCAACGTCGAGTCGCGGCCAAACAAGCGGCCGGTGATGTCCGACCTGCGCGAATCCGGCGCCATCGAACAGGACGCCGACGTCATCATCGCCATCTACCGCGACGAGGTGTACAACCCCGACTCGCCGGACAAGGGATCGGCCGAGATCAACATTCTCAAGCAGCGCAACGGCCCCATCGGCCAGGTGCGCGTCACCTTCCTCGGCGAGTACACGCGATTTGAAAACTTTGCTGCATCCGGCTCATACTGAGCCGGATGCAGCAAAGTTTCGTCGCAGGCTAATGCCGGCGCAGCCGGCGTTAAGGCGCGCAGCGCCGGCCGGAGACAGAATTTCGCCGCCCAGGGGTCGTACTAACTCAACCTTTTCCGCCCGGCGAACGTTAAACTTCCCGATAAACAGGGAGGTTTCACCATGCGCCGCCTGCTGCTTGCCTGCTCCTTAGTGCTTGCCTGTCTGGGCGCCCAGGCCCAAAGCCCGCCGGCTGCCGCGGCCAACCTTGCCGGCAAGGTCGAACTGGTCGAGGGCGAGGTCACGGTCTCCGACAAGTCCAAAAGGACGCGCCGCGTCGCCGTCGGCGACAGCATCTTCGAGGGCGAAGGCATCGTCACCGGCAGGGATGGCGAACTGCACCTCAACATGGAGGATGGCGGCTTCATCGCCGTGCGCCCCAATACCCGCATGAGCATCGCCGCCTACCGGGCGGAGGGCGACAGCGAGGACAAGGGCATCTTCAGCCTGCTGCAGGGCACCTTTCGCTCGGTTACCGGCTGGATCGGCAAGTACAACCCGCGCAGCTACCAGGTGCGCACGCCGACGGCGACCATCGGCGTGCGTGGCACGGACCATGAGCCGCTGGTCATCCCGCAGGGCTCGACGGAAGGCGAGCCGGGCAGCTACGACAAGGTGAACGTCGGCGGCAGCTATATCCAGACCCGCCACGGCAGCATCGACGTCAAGCCGAACCAGGCCGGTTTCGCGCCCTGGAAAGGCCGGCCGGTACCGCGGCTCCTGCCGCAGGTGCCGGCCTTCTTCAAGGCGACGCGCTACGAGAAGGCCATTGCCGCCCGGCACGACGTCGTCCACAAGGCGATCGACCAGCGCCGCATCGAGCGCCAGAAGGGATCCCTGGAGAAGAAGGGGCAGCTGGAGAAGCAGAAGATCGAGCGCCAGAAGGCCTTGCAGGAGCGGCGCAGGGATCAGGATGCCCAGCGCCGCGAGCAGGGCGAAGAGCGTCGCAAGCAGTGGCAGGACAAGCAGCAGAAGCGCCAGCAGGAACGCGGCCTGCAGGAGCGCGAGGATCGGGAAAAGCGCCAGAAGGAGAACGGCGAGCGGCGCCAGGAGCGGGAAGCGCGTGGCAGCGAGCGCAATCAGGGCCAAGGCGCGCGCGGCGGCGGACGCGGGCGCGACTAGGGCGGGCGTTCGCTAGAGCACCTCGGCGGCGTGGTCGGCCAGGCGCGAGCGCTCGCCGCGCATCAGGGTGACGTGGCCGCTGTGCGGCCAGCCCTTGAAGCGGTCCACCACATAGGTCAGGCCCGAACTGCCCTCGGTCAGGTAGGGCGTGTCGATCTGGGCGATGTTGCCGAGGCAGACCACCTTGGTGCCGGGGCCGGCGCGGGTAATCAGCGTCTTCATCTGCTTCGGCGTCAGGTTCTGCGCCTCGTCGATGATCAGGTACTTGTTGATGAAGGTGCGGCCGCGCATGAAGTTCAGCGACTTCACCTTGATGCGCGAGCGGATCAGGTCGCGCGTGGCGGCGCGGCCCCATTCGCCGCCGTCCTCGGTCGGCTTGTTGAGCACGTCGAGGTTGTCCTCCAGCGCGCCCATCCAGGGCGTCATCTTCTCCTCCTCGGTGCCGGGCAGGAAGCCGATGTCCTCGCCCACCGGCACGGTGACGCGGGTGATGATGATCTCGCTGTAGAGCTTGGTTTCCAGCGTCTGCGTCAGGCCCGCCGCCAGCGTCAGCAGCGTCTTGCCGGTGCCGGCCTGGCCGAGCAGGGTGATGAAGTCGATCTCAGGATCCATCAGCAGGTTGAGGGCGAAGTTCTGCTCGCGGTTGCGCGCCGTGATGCCCCAGATGTTGTTCTTCTGGTGGCTGTAGTCCTTCAGCAGCTCGAGCACGGCGGTCTTGCCGCTGCGCTCGCGGACGATGGCATGGAACGGCCGCTCGCCGTCCTGCCAGAGGAATTCGTTGATGAGCAGATCGGGACAGACCGGGCCCTTGATGCGGTAGAGCGTGCGGCCCTCCTGCTTCCAGGACTCCATGTCCTTGCCGTTGACGTCCCAGAAATCGGCCGTCAGTTCGAGCGTGCCGGCGTACAGGAGGTCGGTGTCCTCCAGCACCTTGTCGTTGTAGTAGTCCTGCGCATCCAGGCCGAGGGCACGGGCCTTGATGCGCATGTTGATGTCCTTGGAGACGAGGATCACCTCGCGCTTCGGATGCTTGTCGGTGAGGTGCATCATCACGCCGATGATCTGGTTGTCGGCCTTGGCGGTGGGCAGCGTGGACGGCAGGGTGCCGTTGATCGGCTCCGTCTGCAGGAACAGGCGTCCGCTGGCCAGCTGGCTCGAGGGCCCGTCGAGAGGGATGCCGCGGTCGATGCGCTCCTCGAAGCCGCCGACGATGCCGTCGAGGGTGCGGCTCGCCTGGCGGGCGTTGCGCGCCACCTCCGACATCCCCTTCTTGTTGTTGTCGAGTTCCTCGAGGGTCATCATCGGCACGAAGACGTCGTGCTCCTCGAAGCGGAACAGGCTGGTCGGGTCGTGCATCAGGACGTTGGTGTCGAGGACAAACAGCTTGGTCGAGGGATGCTTCTTGGCGTTCATTTCTTTCCTTGCAGGGACTTCACGAATTCGAGGACTTCGGCGGCATGCCCCGGCGCCTTGACGCCGCGCCACTCGCGCCGCAGCACGCCGTCGGCGTCGATGACGAAGGTGCTGCGTTCGATGCCGCGCACCGGCTTGCCGTAGAGCAGCTTCTGCCTGATGACGCCGAACAGGGCGCAGGCGGCTTCCTCGGCGTCGCTGAGCAACTCGAAGGGCAGCTTCAGCCTGGCCTTGAAGCCCTCGTGCGACTTCATGCTGTCGCGCGAGATGCCGTAGACGGCGCAGCCGGCGCGCAGGAACTGCGCGTGGAGGTCGCGGAACTCGCCGGCCTCGGTGGTGCAGCCGGGCGTGTTGTCTTTCGGATAAAAGTAGAGGGCGAGTACGGTGCCGCGCGCCTGGGACAGGGAGAACGTCTGGTTGCCTGTCGCCGGCAGGGCGAAGTCGGGTACGGGCTGGTCAAGCATCGATTGCATTGTTGATGAAATCATGCGCCGGCGCAAGCGGCGCCAGGTTACGGTTTCGTTGCCAGGAATTCCGGACCCTGCAACACCAGGCTGCCGGCGCGTCCGCCGACCGGGCCGCGTACCAGCGCGTGCCGCGGCAGACGGCTGGCGTCGATGGATTCGTAGAGGTTGCCGAGCGACACGATCTCGTAGCCCTGCTGCCGCCAGCCTTCGAGGAGCTTCTCGACCGCGGGCTGCAGCGCCAGGGCGAGGTCCGCCTGCAGGCTGAAGACGTGCCCTGTCGCCGGGGCCTGGGCGGTCAGCGCCAGCAGCCGCTCGTGCACGTTGCCGACGTCGCAGCCCTCCTGGCCGAGCAGTTCATCGAGGGCAGGCAGGGTCACCGGCAGCTGCGGGCAGAGGGTGACCTCGCCATTCCAGACGGGCACGAAGGGATGCGTGCCGCGCGTGTCCGAAGCGAAGCCGAAGCCGAGGCGCTGGGTCAGGCGCAGGGCATGCGCGCTCGTCTGCCAGCCGGCCGCCGCGTGGGCTCTCGGCGCCTGGCCGAAAATGTCCCTGTACCGGGCCACGGCGCGCTGCATCTGCCGTTCGATCCAGGCGGGGGCGGCACGCTCCACCCTGCGTTGCCAGGCGGCGCCGTCCCAGCCCTGCACGCCGGTGTCGAAGCCGGCATCGCGCACCCCCCGAAGGATATCCGCACAACGGCGGCCGATGTCCGGGCCGGGCAGCAGCGTGCCGTAGAGAAGCGTTGCCAGACCGTGGCGGCTCAGGGCCGAAGCGCCCTTGCGGGAGGCGGCCAGCAGGGTGCCCAGCATGCGGCCGCCGTGGTCGGGGCCGAGGTTGAAGCAGAAGGTCGCCTGCGCCCCCGACTTGCGCAGGACCTCGACCAGGCGCGGCACGCCTGCCAGGGTGCCGTGAAAGGTGGCGGCATCGATTTTCAGGGCGAGCTTCACGATGGCATCGCTTCGATGAGCAGGGCGGCGGCGACCCGCCGGCCTTCCGCCATGAGAATGTTGAAGGTGCGGCAGGCGGCAGGCAGGTCCATGACTTCGAAGCCGATGCGGGCCTCGATCAGGGGGCGCAGCAGGGCGGGCGCCGGAAAGCGCTGGCGCAGGCCGGTGCCGAGCAGCAGGACTTCGGGCCCGAGAGCGCGGATTGCCTCGAAATCGGCTTCGGCCAGCGCCTCGAAGCCAGCGTCAGCCCAGGGCTGGACGATCCGCTCCGGCAGGAGGATCAGGCTGGAAA
>CAJPFL010000039.1 GCA_905339315.1 Rhodocyclaceae bacterium | reverse complement strand
GCCGGGTGGGCGTAGTTCTCGTTGAGCAGGGTGAGGTAGTAGAAGACGTCCTCCTGCTCCCGGTACATGCGGCGCAGGCCGTCCTGCAGGATCACCGCCACCTCGTAGGAGAAGGTCGGGTCGTAGGAGATGCAGTTCGGGACCAGCGCCGACTGGATGTGCGAGTGGCCGTCCTCGTGCTGCAGGCCCTCGCCGTTGAGCGTCGTGCGGCCCGAGGTGCCGCCGAGCAGGAAGCCGCGCGCGCGCTGGTCGCCGGCGGCCCAGGCGAGGTCGCCGAAGCGTTGGAAGCCGAACATCGAGTAGTAGATGAAGAACGGCATCATCTGCACGCCGTGCGTGCTGTAGGAGGTCGCGGCGGCGATCCACGAGGCCATGGCGCCGGACTCGGTGATGCCCTCCTGCAGGATCTGGCCGTCCTTCGATTCCTTGTAGAACATCAACTCGCCGTGGTCCTGCGGCGTGTAGTTCTGGCCGACCGACGACCAGATGCCGAGGCTGCGGAACATCCCCTCCATGCCGAAGGTGCGCGACTCGTCGGCGACGATCGGCACGACGTGCTTGCCGACCTTCTTGTCCTTGGCCAGGGTGCCGAGCATGCGCACGAAGGCCATGGTGGTGGAGAATTCGCGGCCCTCGCCGGAGGCCTTCAGCTGGGCGTCGAAGGCCGACAGCGGCGGCACCTCCAGCGGCTCGGCCTTCTGCCGGCGCTGCGGCAGGAAGCCGCCGAGCGCCATGCGCCGCTCGCGCATGTACTGGATTTCCGGCGCGTCGGCGCCGGGGTTGATGTATTCCAGCTTGTCCACCTGGGCGTCGCTGAGCGGCAGGCGGAAGCGGTCGCGGAAGGCGCGCAGCGAGGTGGTGCCCATCTTCTTCTGCTGGTGGGTGATGTTCTGCGCCTCGCCCGCCTCGCCCATGCCGTAGCCCTTGATGGTCTTGGCGAGAATCACCGTCGGCTGGCCGGCGTGGTTGACCGCGGCGTGGTAGGCGGCATACACCTTGTGCGGATCGTGGCCGCCGCGGTTCAGGCGCCAGATGTCGTCGTCGGACCAGTTGGCGACCATCGCCTTCAGCTCCGGCGAATTGAAGAAGTGCTCGCGCACGTAGGCGCCGTCCTTCGACTTGAAGGTCTGGTAGTCGCCGTCGACGCACTCCTCCATGCGGCGGCGCA
>CAJPFL010000038.1 GCA_905339315.1 Rhodocyclaceae bacterium | reverse complement strand
ACCTGCAGGTGGGCCTCGTCGTCGGCGCCCGGGTTGATGTCGATCGGGTTGCGCACCTCGACCAGCTGGTCGAGCTTCTTGGCGACGAGGATCTCCTCGACCTTCTTCACCGTGGCCTCTTCCAGCGCGCCCATCTCGAGGGCGAAGCTGTCCGACTCGATGTTGTCGGCCATGCCGACCGCCTCGAAGCCGGCGCCGCTGATGGCGCCGATGCGCCGGCCGCCGATCTTCTTGCCCTGCAGCACGCCGGCGATGTAGAACAGGTCGTCGAAGCTGTTGAAGTCCTCGGCGACGATGGCGCCGGCGTGGCGCACCACCGATTCGAACAGCGTCAGCCCGCCAGCGATGGAGGCGGTGTGGCCCATCACGCCGCCCTGCCCCGGCGCCGTGCGGCCGGATTTGTAGACGACGATCTGCTTGCCGTTGAGCACCGCCTTGCGCACCGCTTTCGCGAACGCCAGGCCGTCGAGGTCCTTGAAGCCCTCGATGTAGATGCCGAGCGTCTCGATGCCCGGCAGCGCGGCGAAGTAGCCGAGCATGTCGCCGTGGGTGAGGTCGGTCTGGTTGCCCAGCGCCAGCATGTAGGCCGGGTCGAGCCAGGGGTTCTGCGACAGGCGCGTGATCATGAAGGCGCCGCTCTGCGAGAGCATCACGGAGTTGCGCAGCGGCTTCTTCTGCGGCTTCGGCAGGCGCTCGAGCGGGATGAACCAGGAGTCGTAGGCGCCCGGATGCGAGACCACGCCGAGGCAGTTGGCACCGAGGAAGATCGGCCCGCCGCCGGGCTTGCCGTGGGCGGCGTTGATGCGCGCCGCAAGCTGAGCCGCCGGCTCGCGGCTCTTCTTGGTCTCGCCCAGGCTGCCGGGGATCAGCATCACCGCCTCGACGGCGTCGGATTCGATGATTTCGTCGACCAGCTCGTACACGGCGCTGGCCGCCACGGCGACGATCAGCATGTCCAGCTTGCCGTCGAGCGCCTTCAATCCTTCGACGCACTTCACGCCGTCGATCTCCGCCTCGCCCGGCTTGAGAATCAGCAGCTGCTCCTTCGGATAGCCGCTGCCCATCAGGTTGCGCAGGATGATGCGGCCGAAGTTCATGCTGTTGCCGGAGACGCCGATGATGCCGATGCGCTTCGGATGGATCAGCTTGTCGATCTTCTCGACCGGGCGCGGCAGGCGGCCGGGCTGCGGCGCGCCGAAGGCGCACTGCGCGGCGCGCACCGTGAGGCGCTCGCCGGCCAGCAGCGGATTGAGTTCCAGCGCCTGCAGCACGCAGGGCGCCTCCGGCTGGCCCGGCGCGAAGGCCTTCGCCAGCGCCAGCAGCTTCTCGAAGCAGCCCTTCAGCGCGGCGTCCGGCGAGGCCGTGCCGTCGCGGCGGGCGACGGCGGCGAGCTTCTGATACGCCAGCGTACGCTGGAACAGCCGCAGGAAATCCTCGGCGTCGGTCAGCGCCGCAGCGGCATACACGGAAGCGCGGTCGCGGCGGAAGTTGCCCTCGTCTAGCTCGGCTTCGATCCCGCCGAGGCCGGCACTGAGGACCATGCCGAACTCGCGCGTGCTGTTGAGGCTGATGCGCACCTCGACCGCGCCGGCCGCTGCCTGCGCGTCGAAGCCGAGACCGAGGCTGTCGAGCAGCGCCTTCAGCTCGCCCGCATTCAGGCTGCCGCGCCCCTGCCCCGCCGCCTGGCGGAACAGCTCTCCGGCCCGGGATATGGATGAATCGCTCACGTTACCGTCCTCTCTGGTGAATCACGTCGCGGGTTGCGGCGGTGGGTGTTTTCTAGTTTGCCGCTGCGTAGCGGCAAACTATATCAGATACAGAATTGGTAAAATAATGAAGTTTATCTGTATCAGTTGATCTCCATCAATTCCCGCTGCATCAGCGATCCAGTGCGTCCGCACCGATCTGGCCTGTGCGTTCCGCCCCGAGCAGCGTCATCGTCACTTCCAGTTCGCGCTTGAGGAGGGCGAGGACTTCGGCGACGCCGGCTTCGCCCCGGGCGGCGAGGCCGTAGGCCCAGGGACGGCCGAGCATGACGGCTTTGGCGCCGCTGGCGAGCGCCTTGGCGACGTCCTGGCCGCTGCGGATGCCGCCGTCCATGAGGATTTCCAGGCGGTCGCTGACGGCGTCACGGATGCGCGGCAGCACGGAGATGGAAGACGGCGCGCCGTCGAGCTGGCGGCCGCCGTGGTTGGAGACGATCACCGCGCTGGCGCCGACCTCGGCCGCCGAGCGGGCGTCGTCGGCATCGAGCACGCCCTTGACGACGATGTGGCCCGGCCAGTTCTGCCGCACCCAGTCGAGGTCCTTCCAGGTGACGCCGGGATCGAACTGGGCGTCGACCCAGACCTTCATCGCCTCCAGGCTGCGCGCCGAGGGCACGGCCTGGGCGAGGTTGCCGAAGGTGAGCGGCTTGCCGCCGAGGGGCACGTCGAGCAGCCAGCCGGCGTGGCGCACGATGTCCCAGATTTTCGCCAAGCGTCCGAACAGGCCGGTGCCGCCGGTCATGCCGTTCCTCACGTCGCGATAGCGCGTGGCGAAGACGGGGAGGTCGACGGTGAACACCAGCGTGGTGCAGCCGGCGGCCCGGGCGCGGGCGAGCAGTTCGGTGGCGTAGCCGCGGTCACGGATGACGTAGAGCTGGAACCAGAACGGCGCCGTGTTGGCGGCACTGACTTCTTCGATGGAGCAGATGGAGACGGTGCTGAGGCAGAACGGCACGCCGGCAGCGGCAGCAGCGCGCGCCGCCTGCACCTCGCCGCGGCGGGCGTAGAGGCCGGCGAGCCCCACCGGGCCGAGGATCACCGGCTGCGACAGCTGCTCGCCGAGGACGGTGGTCGACGTGTCGATGTTGCTGGCGCCGCGCAGGACGCGCTGGTGCAGCTTGAGCGCGTCGAGGTCGTTGCGGTTGGCGGCGAGCGTCAGCTCGTTGTAGGCGCCGCCGTCGATGTAGTCGAAGAAGGCCTTCGGCAGGCGCCGCCGGGCCAGCAGGCGGTAATCCGAGACGGATGCGGGGACGAGCATGGGAGGCCTCACGCGGGGATGACCGCGCGATTATCCCACTACGCCGGCATCGCGGTCAGCCTGAGGAACTTCTCGTGCAGCTGCTCCTTGCTTTCGGTGTTGGCGGGGTCGACGACGATGCAGTCCACCGGGCAGACGGCGATGCATTGCGATTCGTCGTAGTGGCCGACGCATTCGGTGCATTTCGCCGCGTCGATGACGTAGGTTTCATCGCCCTGCGAGATGGCGCCGTTGGGACACTCCGGTTCGCACACGTCGCAGTTGATGCATTCGTCGGTGATCATCAAAGCCATTTCGTTTCCTTCTCCTTGCCGTTACTCGATTGTCCAGGTGTCGCCGCTGTTGAAGAGGCCGGCGAGGGTGCCGCGTCCCTTGCGCGCCTCGGCGTCGGCGTGCAGTTGGAGGTTCATCTCCTCGTAGGTCGGCGCGGAGACGGCGCGGAAGACGCCGAGCGGCACGGGCAGGGCCGGCGCATCGAACTGCGAGAGGAAGAAGGCCAGGCCGCCGTGCTCGGCGGCCTCGTCGTGCACCACCAGGTCGGCTTCGCTCACGCCGCCCTCGCCCAGCGCCACCGCCTCCGGCTCGAGGCCGCGCAGGCGCACGCCCTTGTCGCGGCCCTTGCCGTAGATGAGCGGCTTGCCGTGCTCGAGCAGCAGGCGGGCGTCGTCCCTCAGGCTCTTGTCGGTGATGGCGTCGTAGGCGCCGTCGTTGAAGACGATGCAGTTCTGGAAGATCTCGACGAAGGCCGTGCCCTTGTGCTCGGCGGCGCGCCTGAGCACGCCGGCCATGTGGGCGAGGTCGCTGTCGACCGTGCGGGCGACGAAGGTGGCGCCGGCGCCCAGCGCCAGGGCGACCGGGCTGAAGGGGCGGTCGATGCTGCCGTGCGGCGTGGTCTTGGTCTTCTTGCCCAGCTCCGAGGTCGGCGAGTACTGCCCCTTGGTGAGGCCGTAGATGCGGTTGTTGAGCAGGATGATCTTCAGGTCGATGTTGCGCCGCATGGCGTGGATGAAGTGGTTGCCGCCGATGGCGAGCGCGTCGCCGTCGCCGGTCACCACCCATACCGAGAGCTCGGGGCGCGCCAGCTTCAGCCCGCTGGCGATGGCCGGCGCGCGCCCGTGGATGCTGTGCATGCCGTAGGTTTCCATGTAGTAGGGAAACCGGCTGGAGCAGCCGATGCCGGAGATGAAGGCGAAGTTCTCGCGCGCGATGCCGAGCGTCGGCATCAGCTTCTGGATCTGCGCCAGCACGGCGTAGTCGCCGCAGCCGGGGCACCAGCGCACGTCCTGGTTGGACTCGAAGTCCTTCTTGGTCAGGGTGGCCACGTCGTTCATTTCGCTCCCCCCTTGCACAGTTCGACGATGCGCTCGTGGATCTCGGACACCTTGAACGGCTTGCCCTGCACCTTGTTGAGCTGGACGACGTCGATCAGGTAATGCTCGCGCAGCAGGCGCGAGAGCTGGCCGAGGTTCATCTCCGGCACCAGCACCGTCTTGTAGCGCTTCAGGATGTCGCCCAGGTCGGGCGGCAGCGGGTTGAGGTGGCGCAAATGCACGTGGGCGACGGCATGGCCTTCGGCCACGGCCTGCTCGCGCGCCTGCACGATGGAGCCGTAGGTGCTGCCCCAGCCGACGATGAGCAGCTCGCCCTCGTCCGGGCCTTCCACCACCAGCGGCGGGATGTCCTTGGCGATGCCGGCCACCTTGGCGGCGCGCACGGCCACCATGCGCTCATGGTTGACCGGGTCGTGCGAGATGTTGCCGGTCAGGAAGTCCTTCTCCAGGCCGCCGACGCGGTGCTCCATGCCGGGCGTGCCGGGACGCACCCAGGGGCGCGCCAGGTGGGCGTCGCGGGCGTAGGCCTGGAAGTCGGCCGCCTCGGTGCGGAACTTGACTTCCAGCTTCGGCAGGGAAGCCGGATCGGGAATCCGCCACGGCTCGGCGGCGTTGCCGATGCCGCCGTCGGAGAGGAAGATCACCGGCGTCATGTACTTCACGGCAATGCGGAAGGCCTCGAGGGCGCAGTCGAAGCAGTCGGCGGGGGAATTCGCGGCGATCACCGGGATCGGGCACTCGCCGTTCCTGCCATACACCGCCTGCAGCAGGTCGGACTGCTCGATCTTCGTCGGCAGGCCGGTCGACGGGCCGCCGCGCTGGACGTTGACGATCACCAGCGGCAGCTCGAGCATCACGGCCAGCCCCAGCGCCTCGGTCTTCAGCGCCATGCCGGGGCCGGAGGTGGTGGTCATGCCGAGCGCGCCGCCGTAGGCTGCGCCGATGGCCGAGCAGATGCCGGCGATCTCGTCCTCGGCCTGGAAGGTATTGACGCTGAAGTGCTTCAGCGCCGAGAGCTCGTGCAGGATGTCGGTGGCCGGGGTGATCGGGTAGGAGCCGAGGAACAGCGGCACGCCGGAGAGTTCGGCGGCGGCGACGAAGCCGAGCGCGGCGGCGTGGTTGCCGGTCAGGCTGCGGTAGGTGCCGGGACGGATGTCGGCGCTGCGCACGCGGTAGCTGGTGACGAACATCTCGGTGGCGTCGGCGTAGGCGTAGCCGGCGCGCAGCGCCAGCACGTTGGCTTCGGCCAGCTCCGGCTTGCGGGCGAACTTCCTGCGGATGTCCTCCTCTTCCTTCTCCAGCGGCCGGCTGTAGAGGGAGAGCATCAGGCCGAGCGCGTAGTAGTTCTTGCAGCGGCCGACTTCCTTCTTCGACAGGCCGGCGTCCTTCAGGGCGTGGGCGGTCAGCCCGGCGATGTCGATCTGGTACAGGCGGTAGTCGCCGAGGCTGCCGTCGGCGAGGGGGTTGGCGGCGTAGCCGGCCTTGGCGAGGTTGTTGTCGGTGAAGGCGCCGCTGTTGGCGATGACGATGCCGCCGTGCTTGACGTCCGGAAGGTTGGTCTTCAGCGCCGCCGGGTTCATGGCCACCAGCACGTCGGGGGCGTCGCCGGAGGTGAACACCTGGCGCGCGGCGAACTGGATCTGGTAGCCGGAGACGCCGAACAGGGTGCCGGTCGGGGCGCGGATCTCGGAGGGGTAGTCGGGATGGGTGGCAAAGTCGTGGCCGGCCTTGGCAATCGCCTTGGAAAACTCGTTGCCGGTCAATTGCATGCCGTCGCCGGAATCGCCGACAAAACGGATGACGACGCTGTCGAGCTCCTCCACCGGGCGCGGCGGCGCGCCCCGCTTCGCTTCGACTTCTGCTGCTCCTGCCGAAACCGACATGACTGCCTCCTTGGGACCTGTTCGTTGGTGCGACTTTACCCCACGCCTTTACCTCACGCCGCGATGGCATTATAATTTGGTTACAAACAATTTGCTATTCACCGTTTTTGACCTGGATCAAATCCGGCGCAAATAAGCGGTGGTAGCTTGTCGGCAACAAGGAGGCACCATGAGCATCCATACCCTGGTTGACCGGCTCTGCAGCCGGCTGTACGACGCCCCCCAGTACCCGACGCAGGGCGCCACCCTGTTCGTGGACCTGGAACGCCGCGAAACCCGCCGCAAGTACCTGCCGGCCGAGGTGCTGACGCATTTCCTAGGCGGCCGCGGCGCCAACATGTGGCTGCTCTACAACCTGCTGCAGGAGGACAGGGACGCGCTCGATCCCGAGGTGCCGCTGATCTTCGGCGCCGGCGTGCTGACCAGCGTGATGCCCTCGGCGACGCGCGGCAACTTCACCAGCAAGTCGCCCGAGTCCTATGCCATCCTCGACGCCAACGGCGGCGACTACTTCCCCTCCTTCCTCAAGCGCCACGGCTACGACCACCTGGTGCTCTACGGCAAGGCCGCGCAGTGGACCCTGTTGCGCATCGCCCTCGGCGAAGTCACCTTCGAGGACGCCACCCCCTACGCCGGCCTCGACAACCTCGACACGGCGGCGGCCGTCGAGCGCGACTTCAATTGCAAGGAGCGCAAGGACATGGCGCTCGCCCGCATCACCAGCGCCGGCGAGAACGGCGTGCTGTGCGCCGGCATCATGGGCGGCATCAAGGCCATCTGGGCGCGCGGCGGCGGCGGCGCCAAGATGGGTGCACTCAACCTGAAGGCGATCATGGTGCATGGCCGGCCGCCGGAGATCGCCCTGCCCGCCGATGCCAAGGCGCAGAACAAGGCCATCGGCAAGAAGATCACCGGCACCTCGGTGATCAAGAACGCGCTGAAGATGGTCGGCACGCCCTTCCTCTACAAGCCGAGCAGGGTGCTCGGCGCGATGGGCACCAAGAACAACCAGGAAACCACCTGGGGCGAATCGCTGGACGCCGACAACTTCGACGTCTACCGCCCCGGCATGGACGGCTGCTTCAAGTGCCCGGTGCACTGCCGCAACCTCAATGACATGACGCCCGAGGGCAAGGGCGGCTGGGGAGCGCATGCGCTGAAGGGCCTGAAAGGCAACGCCAGCTACGACAAGGCGCAGGCCGAGGTCGAGCACGAGCGCAAGAAGACCTACAACGGCATCAAGGGCGACGGCCAGTTCGACCGCTACGACAAGGGCGACGGCCCGGAGTACGTCACGCTCGGCAAGTTCGGCCCGAACATCGGCATCAAGGAGCCGGAGCATGTCCTGCGCCTGAACAACGTCCTCAACGACCTCGGCCTCGACTCGGCCAGCGCCGGCGGCGCCATCGCCTGGGCCATGGAGCTCTACCAGCGCGGCATCATCACGCAGAAGGAAACCGGCGGCCTGGATCTCGCCTGGGGCAACTACGACGCCATCGAGAAGCTGCTGTTCCTGACGGCGAAGCGCGAAGGCTTCGGCAACGTCATCGCCGATTCGTCCCGCGCCATCGAAAAGGGCCATTACCCGGCGGAGGCCGCCCAGTTCCGCATGTCGGTGAAGGGCCTGTTCCAGTCCGACCCGCACGATGCGCGCATCCTCAAGGCCTTCGCCCTCGGCCTGTCGGTGGCCACCCGCGGCATGGACCACCTGAGGAACCGCGTCACGCTGGAGATCAATGCCCGCGTCAACGACGACCCGGCCTTCAAGACCGCGCTCTACGGCGGCACGGTATCGGCCAAGCCCAATTCCTACGAGGGCAAGGAATACGCCGTGAGGAAGTGCGAGAACACCTTCGCCGTCGGCGACTCGGTCGGCATGTGCCGCTTCGACACCAAGCTCTTCAACTCGCCCACCCTGCCCGACACGGCGGATTTCGCCGAGCAGGTGAACACCCTCACCGGCACCCACCTCAGCACCGCGGAAATGGACGAGATCGGCCGCAACGTCACCGGCCTCGAACACATGCTCAACTTCCGCCTCGGCCTGCGGGCAAAGGACGACACCCTGCCGCCGCGCTGGTTCGACGAGGAGAACACCTATGGCCCGTTCAAGGGCGAGAAGATCGACCGCACCCAGTTCGAGCAGCTGAAGGGCCGCTTCTACGCGCTGACGGGCCTGAACGCCGAAGGCGCGCCGCAGGTGGACTGGCACGAGCAGCTGGCGAAAGTCATCACCGGCTTTTCCGTCCGCGTCGAACTGCCCAGCGACGTGCCCGGCGCACCGGAGCATGCGATCGTCGTCGACCAGCCGGTGGCGAACGTCATCGAGTTGCGGGATGCGCTGCGCAAGCGCCTGCCGGAAGCAGGCAGCGCCCTCGGCGATCGCAACCTCAACGTGGCGGTCAACGGCGAAATGGTGCTGTCGGGAGAGAACAGCACGCCGCTCAGGAACGGCGATCGCGTGACGGTGTTCCCGATGATCGCGGGCGGGTAGAATCCTCCCCCTGACAGCATCAGGGGGAATCATGCCATCACCTTCGCCGCACAAGAGCCGCGGCGGCCTCAGGCGCATCTGGAACGCCACGCTTTATTCCCGCGACGGCTTGCGGGATGCCTGGCGCCACGAGGCGGCGTTCCGCCAGGAACTGCTGCTGGTGGCGGTGCTGCTGCCGCTGGGCCTGTATCTCGGCGACAACGGCATCGAGCGGGCGCTGCTGGTCGGCAGCCTGCTGCTGATCCTCATCGTCGAACTGCTCAATTCCGCCGTCGAGGCGGTGGTCGACCGCGTCTCCGCCGAGCACCACGACCTCTCCAAGCGCGCCAAGGACCTCGGCAGCGCCGCGGTGATGCTGGCGCTGGCCAATGCCGCCGTGGTCTGGGGACTGACTTTATTGCCTAAAGGATGAACGCCGGTTTCATCTTCACCGGCAGCAGGCAGCCCTTGCGCGCCCGGTGCAGGCGGTATTTCTCCATGTCCTTGCCTTGCACCTTGCACGGCAGCGTCTTGCCGCCGCGGCCGATGCCCTCGACGACGACGCGCAGACCATCGTTCACCAGCACGCCGACCAGCGCCTCCTTGTCGTCGAGATCCATGACGATGACGCCACGTCCGGCGGACTGGGTTTTCATTTCCCCGACGGCGAACAGCAGCAGGCGGCCGTTCTCGGACACGGCCGCGATGGTGTTGCCCGTCACCTTGGCCGGATGCAGCACACGCTCGCCCTGCTCCAGGCTCATGAAGGCCTTGCCGGCCTTCTGCCGCGTGACGAGGTCGGCGACCTTCGCGATGAAGCCGTAGCCGCCGGAATTGGCGAACAGGTACTGCTCTTCCGGCGCGTCGGAGACGGCCGCGGCGACGCGCGCGCCGGCCTGCAGGTCGATCATGGTGGCGATCGGCGCGCCGTCGCCGCGCCCGCCCGGCAGGTCGGAGACGCGCAGCGAATAGGCGCGGCCGTTCGAGTCGACCACGATCAGCGGCCAGGTGGTGCGCGTCTCCGCCACGAAGAACGGGTAGTCGCCGGCCTTGTAGGCAATGGCCGTGCGGTCGATGTCGTGGCCGTCGCGGCGGCGCACCCAGCCGTTCTTCGACAGGATCACCGTCACCGGCTCGTCCGGCACCTGGATCTCGGCCGGCGCCACCGGCGCCACCGCCTCGATCAGGGTGCGGCGCGCATCGCCGAACTGCTTCGCATCCTGCTCGATCTCCTTCAGCAGGAGCTTCGTCATTTCCTTGCGCTCGGCGAGCAGCAGTTTCAGCTTGACCTGCTCCTCCTTCAGCTCCGCCAGCTCCTTCTCGATGCGGATGCCTTCGAGGCGCGCCAGCTGGCGCAGGCGGATTTCCAGGATGTCCTCGGCCTGGACTTCGGAGAGGCCGAACTTCGCCATCAGGTCCGGCTTCGGCTCGTCGGAATTGCGGATGACCTTGATCACCTTGTCGATGCTGAGGTAGGCGATCATGCGGCCGTCGAGGATGTGGATGCGGCGCTCGACCTCGGCCAGGCGATGGCGGCTGCGCCGCTCGACGGTGTCGTAGCGGAAGGCCACCCACTCGGAGACGACCTGCGCCAGGTTCTTCTGCTGCGGCCGGCCGTCGCGGCCGAGCATGGTGAAGTTGAGCGAAACGTTGGCTTCCAGGCTGGTATTGGCAAGGAGGATGTGCATCATCTCCTGCACGTCCTGGTTCTTCGACTTCGGCTCGAGGATCAGCCGCACCGGCTCCTTGTCGGTGGACTCGTCGCGCATCGTGTCGAGCACCGAGAGCAGCAGCTGCTTGAGGTTCTTCTGCTCCTGCGAGACGTCCTTGCGGCCCTGCTTCGGCTGCGGATTGGTGAGCGACTCGATCTCGGCGGCGATCTGCGCCGCGGAGACGCCGTGCGGCAGTTCCTGCACGACGATGCGCCACTGGCCGCGCGCCAGGTCCTCGATGCGCCAGCGCGCGCGCATGCGCAGGCTGCCGCGCCCGCCGGCATAGGCATCGGCGATGTCCTTCGGCTGCGAGATGATCTGGCCGCCGCCGGGGAAATCCGGCCCCTGCACGTGGGCGAGCAGGTCGGCCAGCGTCGCCTTCGGGTTGCGGATCAGATGCACCGCTGCCGCCGCCACCTCGCGCAGGTTGTGCGGCGGGATCTCGGTGGCCATGCCGACGGCGATGCCGGAGGCGCCGTTCAACAGCACCATCGGCAGGCGCGCCGGCAACAGCACCGGCTCCCTGAAGGCGCCGTCGTAGTTGGGGGCGAAGTCCACCGTGCCGCGGTCGAGCTCGGCCAGCAGCAACTCGGCGATCGGCGTCAGGCGCGCCTCGGTGTAGCGCATCGCCGCCGGCGCATCGCCGTCGCGCGAGCCGAAGTTGCCCTGGCCGTCGATGAGCGGATAGCGCAGCGAGAAGTCCTGCGCCACGCGCACCATGGCATCGTAGACGCTCTGGTCGCCGTGGGGGTGGAACTTGCCGATGACGTCGCCGACGACGCGCGCGCTCTTCACCGGCTTGGCGCCGGCCTTCAGGCCCATCTCG